>JACQEA010000187.1 GCA_016200825.1 Chloroflexota bacterium
CCGCGTCCCAGGACTTGTGCAATCAGCAATTTGCTGTTGAACGCGCGCTCTTCGTGTGGCACGATTTGAAAGACACTCTTGACATCCCAGCCCTCATTGAGCATTGATACTGCAACGATCCACTCCACCTTGCTTGCGGCGTTGTCTACCAAGCGAAGTTTGGGGACGCTGGGCGCGCTATTGTAAACAACAAGCACACGCGCGTCTGCGTCTTCAATCGAGACATCTTTTTCCTCAACCAAAAATTCCTTGAGTTCGCCCGCGACATCTTTACATTTTGCAATCGTCGGCGTAACGATGATCGTGAGCGGACGGAGTTTACGCTTTTTCAATTTCTTGCGTGCGTCCTCGTGGCGATTGTAGATCAACTGCCATTTTTCATCAGGGTCGTTCGTGCTCGGCATCTCCGCAACATAGTTGACCCATTTGACGTACCGCTCTTCCATCGCTTGGCGGAGTGAGTAACGGTAGATCACATCAGCAAAATAATCGTCACCAACGTAGCAAGTGCCAGAAACACCGATGATGTAGCGGAATCCGTAATCTGGGTTCAGCAAAAACTCTTTCCATTTTTTTGTATCCGTAGCCGACTCGTTCGCGATGTGATGCGCTTCATCGTTCAACACAGCAACCCGCGCTCCTTTGCCCGTCAAACTTTCTTGGATAGAAGATTTAACGTGTTTCAGAATCGCATGATAGTTTTCAATGCAGATGCTTCCCTCAGTGATGCTTTGGCTTGCGTTGATGATTCGCGGCGTTGAAATCTTCGAGTCATCTGGCAGAAGATCGCGCAGATCGCTGTCGCTTGCCAGTTCACGGAATTTGATCATCAAGCCGTCTTCAATAGTCGTGGATGGGCAAAGAACGAGAACACGATCAACCACGCTTTCGGCAAGAAGAATCGCCGCGAGTCCGTACAAAATGTAACTCTTGCCCGTGCCTGTTGCCAAGTCGAGCGACGCGGAGAGTTGATCGGGCAGTTGCAAGTGGCGTTCCATTCCTGCCCAGGAACCGTAACGCGCTTCCAGCATTGAGTTTGCATCGAAATTTGCTTGGGCAAGCGCGCGCAAATTCGCAGACTCGCCGCCAAGTAAATAGCGGAGTGCGGTGCGTATCGCGTCTTTCTGGTATTCGCGATTGCCGCACAGTTGATCTATGAACGCTTCGTAACGACTTTCGTCCCACTTGGCGCGGTCAACCGCAGCGCTGACCTTGAGTATCAAATCTTCGTTACGAAAACTTTGGCGGTCGAGATTGGTAGGCATCATTATTTCCTCGCCGTGCGCTTTTTCGGTTTGGTTCGTTTGCGTTCGATTCCGAATTGTTCAGTTGGAATGATCTCGCGCGCTTCGTTGCCGTAAATGTCAATGAACACCGCCATCACTTTCTTGCCGACCTTTTCGACAGGGAACCACGCTTGCCAATCGTCCGCTTGCAATTGTGTCGCGTAAAAAACGTAGTCGAGGTCAAACACCTTGCCATCGTAATCGAGATCAATCATGAGCATTGAGAGTGTTTCGAGTCCACCACGCGTGTCTTTGCCGCGCAAACGCGCGCGGCTCTCAAACTTTTTGATTTTCAAGCACGCTTCGGTAAACATCTGACCCTTGCGTTTTTTCGCGCTCACTGTCCATTGGACTTGGGGCGGTTGGATGAAATCGAAACCGACCGCGTCCACGGTTTCGTTGACCGCGTTTTCGTCGTTCGGTTGCTGGAGCGCGGTGAAATCGCGGTGGTGCAGTTCGTTGATGATCGAGTACGGAATCCGCAAGGCGTAAAAGCGCACGTTGTCGAGGTCAATGTAATCCTGCTGAAAATCGAACACGCCGCGCGGCGCAATGATGAAAAACTTGCGTCCGATTCTTTTACCGATGTGCGAGTGAATTTCTCGAATCGTTTCATCGTCAATTCGCTTGTTGGGGTTAGCGACGTGATTGAACACCAGCACATCGTACCCTTGCCGTGTACCATCGAGTTCGATGCCGCCGATTTTGTGCGGCTTATCAATACACCCAAAGAGTTGTAGTGCGAAGAAACGCCAGTCTGACCAAGGGAGTTGGCGCAGTTGGGTGAAGTCGTACAGCCCCGCGTTGTAGAGTGTGAACGGTTTCGGCGCGAGCGGCTTGCCCTTGCTTCCGATTTCAGTTTTGAGATTCAGCATTCGCTTTTGGATGGTATAGATGGCGAGTTTGCCGCAGTCAATTCCGATCCAACGGCGTCTCAGTTTTTCCGCGACGGCGAGCGTGGTGCCAGAGCCAGCGAACGCGTCAAGGACGAGGTCGCCTGGGTTTGAGGACGTAGTGATGATTCTCGCCAGAAGTTTTTCGGGCTTCTCCGTTGGATAGTTGGCAACTTTGCTGGACATATGCATTATGCAGTCTGTCCAAATATCTTGAAGGAGCGCGCCTTGCATATCCCCAAGATATCGCTTGAACTTTGGAACACCATTCTTGTTGAAGACGATACGGCCCTCTTCAAGATGCTTGTTAATGTTCTCCTGAGAGAAACGCCACATCATGTTTCGCGGTGGATCCAATACCTTTTTCCCAAATCGCATCGGAGTTGCTCTCCCGTGTGCTGGAGCCGCCATATTATCTAGCAGGTAAAACCTTCCGTCGCCATCATCGTATTTGAAACGTGCCAATTGCTTCTCATCGTATGGAATGTACTGTCTGCTGAATTTCCTCTGACTACTCAAACCATAGACGTAGATCACGTCGTGTATCCTTCCAAATTGATATGGATCATTGTGAGCCGCTGATCTCTGCCAAACAACTTCGTTGACAAAATTCTGCTCGCCAAATATTTCGTCCAATATTGCCTTGATATAATGGCCTTTTCTATAATCCAAATGAACATAGATTGTTCCATCAGTAGCAAGTAATTCTCGGAGAAAAACCAGACGTTTACGGAGGAACTCAATAAAATTTGCTCCTGCAATTCGATCCTGGTACGCTTTCTGATCTTGTGTGCCGTGAAAGTCTTGCTTCGTCGAAAATGGCGGATCAATGTAAATCAACCGCGCCCCAGGTGTGCCATCGGCGTTCGTCAGTTTGCCTGCCTTCTTGTACTCTAACAGCGTCTTGAGCGCCTGCAAGTTATCGCCAAAGATAAGCATGTTATGCCACGCGTTCTCATCACCATTTCTCCCAAACGTGCTGATAGGTTGTAGCGGCACTGCCATCGTGTTTGCAATGATGTCCTCTTCGCGTTCCTTGCCATAATACACTAACTCGTATTCGCGTTTCTCAGGCGGAAACAATTCGCGCGCGTATTCGCGCGGCAATTCCTCGCCGCAACGTAAGAGGTCAATAATATGCTGGCGCAGTTCGTCATTCATTGATATTCCTCACTGACGTTTCGAAGGAATTGGAGTAAGTGTTTCTAACGCAAGTTCATCCAGCAATTTCGTGTCAGCGAAACTATAATGCCCGTCGGATATGATGATTAAATGGTCCAGCACCTTGACGCCAATCGGATGACACGCGGCAACGATTTCACGCGTTAGTTCACGGTCGGATTCACTTGGTTCTGCCGCGCCTGATGGATGATTGTGTGCGACGATAAGCGCAGACGCGTTTGTTTGCAAAGCACGTGCTACAATCGTGCGGATCGGCGGACGCACATTGTCCACCGTCCCTTGCGCGATCAACGCGTCTTCCAGCAACCGCCCTTGCCGATTGAGATAGGCGACGCGGAAATGCTCATCGGGGAGTTCGCGCAAGCGCGCGGCGAAATACGCGGCGGCATCTCTTGTGCTTTTCAAAATTGTTTTTTCGCGCGAATTTGGAAGCGAAGCGCGGCGACCCAGTTCCAGCGCGGCGAGAAGTTGTGCGCGCTTTGCGGAGCCAATTCCTTTGATATCTTCCCATGCCGTCAGCGGCGCAGACATCATCGCTTGGACTGATCCGAAATGCTTGATCAGTTCATGTCCCAGTTCAACCGCGCTTTTCCCTTGGACGCCAATGCGAAGGAGAATGGCAAGCAGTTCAGCATCGGTCAGCGCGTGCGATCCGCGCGAGAGGAGACGTTCGCGCGGACGTTCGTCGGGAGACCATAATGCAATGCCTGATAATTTCTGTTTTGGCATAGAAACTGTGGCGATGGATGGCTGCATTATATCACTGTGGTGAGTATCATTCAAAAATAAAAGTTTGGATTCATGACTACAAACTCGACCAAAGTTCATGGTATAATCAGATTGAAAAGTCAGAGGAAAACAAGATGCGAGTATATCTCGACACCTCTGTGTTCAGCGTGTTCTATGACCAGCGCGCGCCTGAACGAATGCAAGCAACAAAAGAATTTTGGGATGTACTCAAGCCATAGCAAGATTTACTCCAGATCAGGCGTGCCCGAAGAGCGTGCAAAAACCATTCGCATCGCGGCAAAGGAACAGGAGTGAAAAATGATCAAACATGCTCTGCGAGTCTATGCCGACACATCGGTGTTTGGGGGAATTGGTGATTCTGAATATGAGCAAGCGAGTCGAACTTTTTTCGATCAAGTGCGGAATGCGCGTTTTGAGTTGGTAACTTCGGCAGTCGTGCAGAACGAGATCGAATCAGCGCCTGATCAAGTTCGCGAATTATTTGATGAGATGCTTGCGGGAGGAGAAATGGTTCCCGTCTCAGAGCAAGCCCTGCAACTTCAGAAGGCATATCTGGAATCCAAGATTGTCACGCCGCAATGGGCGGCGGATGCGCTGCATGTCGCGCTGGCAACGGTTAGCCAATGCGCGGTGATTGTCAGTTGGAATTTTAGGCACATTGTCCACTTTAAGAAGATTCCGTTATATAATGCAGTCAATACGGTCAACGGCTATACGGAAATTGCAATCCATTCGCCGTTGGAGGTGATTGGGTATGAAGAATAAGAAATTTGATTGTGTCGAGTTGCAGGATCGCGGCGCGATGCGCATCTACCAACAGACGGGAAAAATGTCAATTCAAGAGCAATTGACGTACTGGCAAAAGCAGACCCAAGCTTTGCAAAAACGTCAGCGCGCCGCTCAACAAAAATATTCGAGACAACAGAGAGTACGTTAGCGACAGCGTTTTTCCACCATGCTCGATTTAGGGCAGACTCGGTGAATGCTCAACGCGGTTTGCGTTCTATTGAAATTCTTGCTCCACCAGTTCTATAAGGAGGCACTATGTTTGATTTGGAAAAAATCAAAAGAGAAAGTGGTTTGCCGCGTGATGTGTTGGCGCGCCTGGAGGCAAAAGTCAAAGCAGAATTCCGCGACGACGCGATGATGTTCGAACTCCATTTTGTCCGCGTCATCACCGCGATAAAACAAGGAACACTTTCACTCGATCAGGCATTTGCAGAGCCAGTGCCTGCCTAGCAATACGCGCTCTTGAAGTTCATCGCTCGAAAAACCCGAGCGAAAGAAAAACGCCCGCGCCTCTCGACGCGAGCGTTTTTATTTTCTGTGTACTTCTGTGTACTTCTGTGGCTGATTTTCTTCGCCATCCGCGATTTGCTATCAGCTTTCTAGCTACCGCCTACTGTTTACTGTCTACTGAATACTGATCACTGGTTTTTTCTTATGCCACTCCGTTGCCTGCTCGTATGCGTACGCGACGCGCAAAATATTTTCCTCATCAAACGCGCGCCCCATGATTTGAAAACCAATCGGCAGTCCATCCGCAAAACCGCACGGCACCGAAATCGCGGGGATGCCCGCGAGCGGCTGCGCGAGTGTGAACAAATCCGCGAGATACATTTGCAACGGATCATCTATCCGCGCGCCGATCTTGAACGCGGTCGTCGGCGAAGTTGGACTCACAATTACGTCCACATTTTCAAACGCGCGATCAAAATCCTGCTTGATCAGCGTCCGCACTTTTTGCGCTTGCAAATAATATGCATCGTAATAACCCGCGCTCAATGCGTACGTGCCTAGCATGATACGGCGTTTCACTTCCACGCCAAAACCCTCACCGCGCGTCGCGCGCAACATCTCCCACACATCAGACGACTCGGCGCGATAACCGTACTTGACTCCATCGTAGCGCGCGAGATTCGCGGACGCCTCGGCGGGCGCGATCAAATA
The DNA here is from genome assembly GCA_016200825.1 of Chloroflexota bacterium. Lineage (GTDB taxonomy): Bacteria > Chloroflexota > Anaerolineae > UBA4142 > UBA4142 > JACQEA01. The sequence goes on from JACQEA010000187.1 coordinate 6,062, forward strand.
GTACGTGGGCAAAGCATAATCCGTGTGGGGCAAATCTATTTCGATTGTCGTCGCCCCGAGATTTTCCAAAACGCGAATCGCCGCGCGCACCGCGTCTTCAACGCCTTTTTCGATTCCCGCGATAAAATATTGTTTCGGCACGCCCACGCGCAAATTTTTTATTCGCGATTCATGAATCGCCCCAACATAATCTGGCACCGCGCGATTTACCGATGTTGCCTCGCGCGCATCGTATCCCGCGATGATTTGCAAAATTGTCGCGGCATCGCGCACATCCTTTGTCAGTGGTCCTACTTGATCGAGCGACGAGGCAAACGCGATCACGCCATAGCGCGATACGCGCCCGTACGATGGACGCATTCCGACGACGCCGCACAATGATGCGGGCTGACGCACGCTTCCACCAGTATCGGTGCCGAGCGCGAAAAATGTTTCATCCGCCGCGACTGCCGCCGCGCTTCCGCCGCTCGATCCGCCCGGCACGCGCGCTAAATCCCACGGGTTGTGCGTGGAAAAAAAGCGCGAGTTTTCGGTGGACGAGCCCATCGCGAATTCATCTTGATTTGTTTTGCCGATCAAGATCGCGCCCGCCGCGTTTAATTTTTCCATCACGGTCGCGTCGTACGGCGGAACAAAATTGTTCAAGATTTTCGAGCCAGCCGTTGTTGTGACGCCGCGCGTACAGATGACATCTTTGATCGCCATCGGAATGCCCAGCAACGCGGGCGCGTTTGTTTTTTCGCGCCGATGTTTTTCCCATTGCGCGTCCGCGGCGCGCGCGTGATCCAACGCGCGGTCCGCGACCAATGTGATGTACGCGTTGACACGCGGCTCAACCGCGTCAATCCGATTCAACACCGCGCGCGTTAGATCGGTGGATGTGATTTCGCCTTTTTGCAAAAATTCGCGGGCGCGATGAATTGTGAGTGAAGCAAGTTCCATAAAAATTCTTTAACCGCCAAGACGCCACAAAACATTTTTATTCTTGGCGTCCTGGCGGTTCATATTCATTCCTTCAAAATCGCGCGCACGCGAAAAAATTCCGCGCGCGCATCTTTGTCCGGCGCGTTCGCCAGCACGTCGGCGCGGGGCATAGATGGCGTCACAACATCCTCGCGCAAAACATTTTTTAGCGGCAGGACGCTCGCGGTCGGTGGAATCGCGCGCGTGTCCAATTCTTGCAAACGCGCGGCATAGTCCAAAATCGCGGCGAGTTGCGCGGTGAGGCGCGTGAGTTCTTCATCGGTCAATTTGAGTTTCGCCAGTTCGGCGATGTGTTGCGCTTGCGCGCGGGTGAGTGACATGATCTTTTCCTCATCACCATTATAGCATGTGCGAAAAAAGCCGACAAGCAAATTACCGCGCGCGGAATCGCGCCTGACCATCTGCCTTATTGCGTCGCGCGGATACTTCTGCTATAATCCGAACAGTTAGAGTTTGTATGCAAAAAAATCTGTGAAAAGATTTTGCATACGCGCCCAAGCAAATCTTATCGAGGAGAAAAGAATGGACATCGGTAAATCATTTACGTATGTCCTTGATGATCCCCAATGGATCATGAAGGTTTTGATTGGCGGCGTTTTATTCTTAATTCCGATCGTCAATTTAGCCGTGTTCGGCTACGCGCTCAACACATCGAAAAATGTTGCCGACGGCAATCCCACGCCGATGCCCGAGTGGAGCGATTTTGGAAATCATTTTATGCGCGGACTGTACGCGTTTATCGGCGTGCTCGTATATTTCTTGCCGGCGATCCTTTTGTACTGCTGTCTGTTTGTCATCATATTTGCGCTGTCGCTTGCCGCAGGCGGAACAACTTCGCGCAGTAACGATGCTCTCGGTGGAGTCGTCTCGATTGTGAGTCTCTGCTTCTATTGTGTGATTGGGCTCTATTCTCTCGTCGCCTCAATTTCAATTCCCGCCGCGTTGACGCGTTTCGCGATGTCCGCGAATCAACTCTCGATCTTTTGGGATTTTCGCGGTAATTTCGGATTCATCCGCCAGAACTTGAGTAATTATGTGATCGCATTGTTGGTCGGATGGGTCGCTTCGTTTGTTGCGGGGTTTGGCATCATTCTTTGCATCGTCGGAGTCGTGTTCACCTGGTTCTGGGCATATATGGTCACCGCGTATTTGTACGGTCAATTGTGGCGCGCGAGTCAAGGCACAATGCCAGCTCCAGCGATGGCGTAAACAAAAGAGGAGTGACGGATTGGTGAATAATCTTTCACTCCTTTTGAATTCACGCCGACAAATAATTTCTGATTCGCCACCGATACTTTTCAAAAACAGATTTCGAAAGAAGTTGCCCATTCGCCGTTGGCGCACCAGCGGTCGAACGAAAATTACCACAAAGAACACAAAGAGACACAAAGTTTTTTTCTTCGTGTTCTTTGTGTCCTTCGTGGTGAAAGTATTTTCAGGAAAGCATGATGCAAACCAAGACCTATGATCCCAATACGGTTTTCATTTTGGAATTGCTCCCCGGTCTCTTTGGGTTTCTGGGGATCGGGTATATGTACGTGGGCAGAACGAATGATGGACTCATTCGGCTGATTGTTTGGATCATTGCGGTGTGGGGTGCGTGGATCGTCGCGTGGTTGATGTCCATCATCATCATTGGATTTTGTTTCATGCCGCTTATTCTAATCGCGCAAGTCGGCGTGCCAATTTGGCCGGCGCTCAGCTTGAAAAATTCGCTCGCCGCGCAAACTCCAGCCAGCAATCTCTAAATATTTTCTCAAATAATCGTTGCAACTTGTGTGACCCTTTTATGGTATAATTTCGCGCAGAATGATTACCGCGATATCGCAACTCTTGACCGGTCTCGGTCTCTCCTCCGCATCCGGACTCAACGCGTACATTCCGTTGCTCATCGTCGCGCTCACCGCGCGCTTCACGCCGCTGTTCAAACTCAATCCACCGTTCGATCTGTTAGCCAACGAATGGGTCATCGGCGCGCTCGTTGTATTACTCGCGATTGAAATGATCGTGGACAAAATTCCCGCCGCCGACACGATCAACGATCTCATTCAAACATTTATTCGTCCCGCCGCGGGCGCGATTCTTTTTGCCGCCAGCGCAAGTGCGATTTCAGAACTCAATCCGATTTTCGCCGCAATTCTTGGCTTGATTCTCGCGTTCAGCGTTCACGCGACCAAAAGCGCGGCGCGTCCGATTGTCACTGCGACGACTGCGGGTTTGGGCAACGCGTTTGTTAGCGTCGGCGAAGATTTAATCGCGACCGGTGTTTCACTCGCCGCGATCATCGCGCCGGTTTGTATCGGCGTATTTTTGTTGCCGGTAATTTTATTTATCGCGTGGCGTTTCGCCGGACGCCGCGAAAAATCTTCGGCGGCGGGATGAGAGGATCCGATGACGGACCAAGATTCCAAAGCGGGATGCAGTAAATATTTTGGCGCGATTCTCAAGTTGATCGGCGTGCTCGGCGCGGCAGTTATCAGCAGCATTATCGCGCCGATTGTGTTAAATCAATTGCAACCCACGCCGACGCGCGCGGCAATCGCGCCAACACCTTCACCGTTTGTTGTGGTCATCACCGCGACGCCACTCCCGCCGAAAAATCCAATCACTCCTCCCCCTGTACCTACCGCGCCAAGCGGATGTCCCGCGCCGACAGCCGCCAACGCGTATTTTCCGCTTGCAAATATTTGGTACGGCAAATTCGCGGACGGCACCTATTTTATTTTTGTGCCACCCGGTTATGTTCGCATCGCCGATGATGTGGGCAGAACCTACGATTATTTTTACGACGCGCAAACGGCGCCGCGCGAACGATGGTTGCAAATTGGTCCCACGCGGCATTGGATTTGGGTGACAACATCGGGTTGCATGTACGCGACGTTTGATTACCGGCAATGAATTTTGAACCGCGCCCCGAGATTCAACAAAAATTAAATACCCTGCCGACAAATCCCGGCGTTTATTTGATGAAAGACGAACGCGCGGAAATTATTTACGTTGGCAAAGCGATCAATTTGCGCAACCGCGTGCGCTCGTACTTTCATTCGCCGCACAGCCAAGAACCCAAAGTCTGGCGCCTCGTCGAACGCATTCGCGATATTGATTTCATCGTTACCGAAACGGAATTGGAAGCGCTGGTTCTGGAATGCAATCTCATCAAAAAATACAAACCGCATTTCAACGTGCGGCTCAAAGACGACAAACGTTATCCGTACATCAAAGTGACGTGGCAAGAACCATTTCCCAAAGTGTACGTCACGCGGCGCATGGAAAATGACGGCGCGCGCTATTTTGGTCCATTCACGGCGGTATGGGCGGTGCACGAAACGCTGGACACGCTCCGCAAAATTTTTCCGTACTTGACGTGCGACCGCGACATTACCGGCAAAGATAAACGCGCGTGTTTGTATTACGACATCGGTTTGTGTATTGCGCCGTGCATTGGCGCGGCGACGCGCGACGATTATCGCGCGATGATTGATCGGCTGTGTAATTTTTTGCAGGGCAAATCGGAACAAGTGACCGCCGCGATCCGCGAAAAATTGGATCAAGCCGCCGCGCAGTTGGAGTACGAACGCGCCGCGCGTTATCGCGATCAATTGCAGGCGCTCGCGCGCATCACCGAACATCAAAAGGTCGCGTCGCTCGTGCCGATTGATCAAGATGTGATCGCGTTTGCGCGCGATGACGGCGACGCGTGTGTGCAAGTATTTTTCGTGCGGAGTGGAAAATTATTGGGCCGCGAATATTTTGTGTTGGAAGGCACCGAAGGCGAAAACGAAGAGCAGGTGTTGGCGTCGTTCGTCAAACAATTTTACGACGAAGCCGCGTTTGTCCCGCCCGAAATTATTTTGCCGGGCCAAATTGACGAGGCGCAGATTATCGAATCGTGGTTGAAAAATCAACGCGGGCATACGGTCGCGCTGAATGTGCCGCGCGAAGGTCAGAGCCAAGAGTTGATGCAAATGGCAACCGAAAACGCGCGCGTCACGTTGAATGGATTGAAAGCGCAATGGCTCGCGGACGAAACGAAACAGATGAGCGCGGTCGCGGAATTGCAAGAAGTTTTAAAGTTGCAAAATCCACCGCTCCGAATGGAATGCTACGATATTTCCAACACACAAGGCACGAATTCTGTCGGCGCGATGGTCGTGTTTGAACGCGGCGCGGCGAAAAAAAATGATTATCGCAAATTCAAAATCAAAACGGTAGATGGCGCGAATGATTTTGCGAGTCTGCAAGAAATTTTGCGGCGACGCTTCAAGCGGCTGGTGGACACTCGCGAAGAAGAATACGCAGAGGAGCAGAGGAGCGCGGGAGCGAGCGAGCGGGAGAGCGTGGGAGACGCGCAGATGCGAACACGCGGCGACACCATCCATTCTCCAACTTCCAACCTCCATCTTCCAACCCTGCCGGGCAAAGATGATTCTTGGAAAATGATGCCCGACCTCGTCATCATTGACGGCGGCAAAGGACAATTGAGCGCGGCGCAAGAGGTGTTGAACGAAATTGGAATTGAAGGTGTGAATTTAATTTCGCTCGCGAAACA
>JACQEA010000076.1 GCA_016200825.1 Chloroflexota bacterium
GCGAAATTGGAAAAAGCCGCGCGCGCGGGAAAATTGCGCGCGGTGAAAGGATTTGGCGCGCGCTCGGAAGAAAAAATTTTGGCGGGGATTGACGCCGCGCGGCGGAAAAAATCTTCGACGCGCGTTCTGCTCGGCGCGGCGTATCCTTTCGCGCAAGAAATTGTGCGCGCGCTAAAGGACGCGTGCGGCGCGGCAATCGCGAATATTGAACCGGCGGGTTCGCTCAGACGAATGAAGCCGACGATTGGCGATTTGGATATTCTGGTCGCGTCGAACGAGCCGAAAAAAATTTTGGCTGAATTTGTCGCGCTGCCGATGGTGCAACAGGTGAATGAAAAAGGGACGACGAAGGCGAGCATTGTTGCGCACAATGGTTTGCAAGTTGATCTGCGCGTGCTCGAGCCCGCGCGCTGGGGCAGCGCGTTGCAATATTTCACGGGCAGTAAAGAGCATAACGTAGAGGTGCGGCAGATCGCGCTCGCGCAAGGTTTATCGTTGAGCGAGTGGGGATTCAAAACGGTCAAAGGTGAAAAAGAAATCCTCACACCGCGCGAAGAGGACGTGTACGCAAAATTGAATTTGCAATTCGTTCCGCCCGAGTTGCGCGAAGGCATCGGCGAAATTGCGCGCGCGCAAAAGAAAACATTGCCACGCTTGATCGAGTTGAAAGATTTAAAAGGCGATTTACAAACGCATTCGACGTGGAGCGACGGAAGTTTTTCGATCGAGCAAATGGCGAACGCGGCGCGCACGCGCGGTTTGAAATATATTGGCGTGACGGATCATAGTCAAGGCTTGGGCATTGCGCGCGGGCTGACGCCGGAGCGAATTATGCAACAATGGAAAGAAATTGATGCGTTAAATAAAAAATTCAAAGATTTCAAAATTCTCAAAGGCATCGAAGTTGAGATTCGCGCGGATGGATCGCTCGATATGCCGGACGAAATTCTCGCGCAGCTCGATTTCTGTCTCGCGTCCACGCACTCTACGCTCAAGCAACCGCGCGAAAAAATTACCGCGCGCGTGGTGCGCGCGTTACAGAATCCGTACGTGGACATTTTCGCGCATCCAACCGGACGTTTGATCGGCGAGCGCGAAGAATCGGCGCTAGATTTGGAAAAAGTTTTCCAAGTCGCAAAAGAAACGGGAACGATTCTCGAAATTGACGGCGCGCCGGAACGCTTGGACTTGGACGACGCACACGCGCGGCGCGCGCGCGAAATCGGCGTATCCATTATCATTGACAGCGACGCGCATTCGCCCGATGGAATGCACGGATTATTTTATGGCGTCGCGATGGCGCGGCGCGCGGGGTTGTCGCGCGGTGATGTAGTGAACACGTTAGAGTGGGAAGAGTTGAAGGCAAAAATGAAAAGGCAAAAAGAAAAAGTGAAATGCTGAATGAGCAAATGACAAATGAGCAAATGATGTTCGCGCGAAGTGAAGGAGAAAATAGTTGAACGCGGCAAATGTTTTGCAAATGCAATATGATCGCATGGCGCAAGAGTTCACGAACACGCTCGGAAATTTGGGCGCGCAGAAACTCGCGTGGCGACCCGCGCCGCGCGCGAATGATATCGCCTCGATGTTATGGCACAGTGCGCGCGCGTGGGACGGCTATTTGAATTTTCTGGATGGCGCGGCGGAAGTTTTCGTGACCCAAGATTGGGCAACACGATTTGGAATGAGCCAACCCAAAAATGCTTTCGATGGCGTGTACAGCGAAGCTCAAGTTGCATTCGTGCGCGCGCGTCCAAAATTATTAGTCGAATATGTTGGCGCGATTCTGGAACGGACAAAAAATTTTCTTGACGCATCATCCGCCGACCAACTCGCGGCTCTTGTGAAAATTCCATGGTGGCCCGAAGAAAAACCAAAAGCGTTCGTGCTCGCGCATGTGATTCGCCATTCGTACGAGCATCTCGGCGAAGCGCAATATGTCAAGGGATTGATGAAAGAGAAAAGTATCAAGCCAAAAGTGAAAAGGCAAAAGGCAAAACGCAAATAAATATTAACAAACGATCAAGGATTAGAGACTAGTGACGACTCTCGGACAATCTCTCCCGCGCGTTGACGCGCTTTCCAAAGTGACCGGCGACGCGCAATATCCCGGCGACATCAATCTGCCCGGGCAATTGTGGATGAAAGTTTTATTCGCGCGACGACCGCACGCGCGCATCAAACGCCTCGACACATCTCAAGCCGAACGCGCGCCCGGCGTGGTGCGAATTTTTACCGCGCGCGATCTGCCCGTCAACGAATTCGGTTTGATTTTTTTTGACGCGCCGGTTTTGGTTAGCGACACCGTACGTTGGGTCGGCGAAAAAATCGCGTGCGTCGTCGCGGAAACGGAAATGCAAGCCGAACACGCGCGCGATTTGATCGAGGTTGAGTACGCAGATTTGCCTGCGCTCTTCGATCCGCACGACGCGCTGAAAGAATCCGCGCCGCAAATTCATCCGGAGTACGCGCGCAATATCATCAAACACATTCCGATTCGAAAGGGCGACATTGCGCGCGGGTTCGCGCAAGCGGATGTGATTGTGGAATCGGTTTATCATACGCCCGCGCAAGAGCACGCGTATCTGCAACCCGAAGCGGGAATCGCGTACATTGACGAAAAAGATCGCGTGACGATTTTGGTCGCGGGACAATGGACGCACGAAGATCAGCAACAAATCGCGCACGCGCTCGGTTTGCCTGAAGAAAAAATTCGCGTGATCTATCCCGCGATTGGCGGCGCGTTTGGCGGACGCGAAGATATGAGCGTGCAAATTATTCTCGCGCTCGCGGCGTGGAAATTGCAAAGACCTGTAAAAATTATTTGGTCGCGCGAAGAATCTATCATTGGTCATCACAAACGCCATCCGATGTGGATCACGCACAAATTAGGCGCGACGCGTGACGGCAAATTGATTGCCGCGCAAGTACAAGTGATCTCCGACGCGGGACCGTACGCATCCACCTCGACGAAAGTGTTGGGCAACGCCGCGCTCGCGTGCACGGGTCCGTACGCGATTCCAAATATTCACGTCGACGCGTACGCGGTCGCGACGAACAATGTCGTCACGGGCGCGTTTCGCGGTTTTGGCGGACCGCAAGGACATTTCGCGGCGGAAACTCAGATGAACAAGCTCGCGGAAAAATTGGGAATGGATCCGGTCGAGTTGCGTTTGAAAAATGTTTTGTGCGAGAACGATTTGCTTTCCACGCAGACGCTGCTGCCGGGCGGAGTGGTGAGTTTGCGGCAAGTCGTGTCTGAGTGCGCGAAGAAATTTGAGTGGAAAGCGGAAAGCGGAAAGCAAAAAGCAGAGGGCAGTTTCGCAATTCGCAATTCGCAAATCGCTCGCGGTTTTGGTTTTGCGTGCGCGCTAAAAAATATCGGATTCAGTTTTGGTTTTCCCGAAGGCGCGACGGCGAAAGTTGAATTGCGCGGCGCGGCGGAAATCGAAAAAGTTTTTGTGCATCACGCGGGCGCGGATTGCGGACAAGGCGCGCATACCGCGATGATTCAAGTTGCGGCAGAAGTGTTGAAGGTGCCGCGCGAAAAAATCGAATTGATCGCGTCGGACACCGCGACGAGCGCAAGTTCGGGCAGCGCGTCCGCATCACGCTTGACGTGGATGCTCGCGCATTCGATCAAAGGCGCGGCGGAAATCGCGCTGAAAAAATGGAACGAGGAAGAACGTCCAGCCATCGCGACGTACGACTACAAAGCGCCGCCAACAGATAATTACGATCCGATTGACGGA
>JACQEA010000133.1 GCA_016200825.1 Chloroflexota bacterium
ACGCGGCGATATGTTGTATATGGCGAGCGATTCGTCCAAACTAGTCCGGTTGCAAGGTTGTTTTGTTTCCGAGCGCGAGTTGGAAAAAATTGTCGAGTATTGGAAACAATTCGCGCCGGCGGAACCGGAACGCGCGCGCCCTGAAATTCCTAGCGGTCCCATTACGCAGACAACGTTGTGGGGCGGCGAAGTTCCGCTGAAAAAACAATCCGACTCACCCGACGACGATCTTTTGCCGCAAGCGCTCGACGTGGTAAAAACAAATCGCAAAGCATCGGTGTCGTTGTTGCAACGCAAACTTCGCATTGGTTATTCGCGCGCGGCGCGCTTGATGGAATTGTTGGAAGAAAGAGGATACGTTGGACCGGATGAGGGACCCACGAAAGGTCGCGCGGTAAATATTTCCGCGACATCCGCGGCGACGACGCGCGCGCAACCGCGCCGCGAATTTATCGGCGAAGAGGATGTTGAAAATTTCACCGAAGCGGATTGGGAAGAATTGGATGAAACATGACGATTGAATTGGACAAGGAATCCGTTTGATGGTAAATTGGCAATGAACTTTATTTCCCTCGAAAGGAACCGAGCATGATCAAGCCCGTTATTTTTTTCGTTCTGATCCTTCTCGCATTTTTCGCGATCGGTTGTCAAGCCACGCCGACCGCGACGCCGCGTCCCACCGTTGCGCCGCCGACCATTGTGCCTTTGCCAACGATTACGCCGACGCGCGTTCCCGCGACCAATACCACCGCGCCAACTGCAACCGCAACGCAAACGCGCGCGACTTTAACACCGACGCGCACACCAGTACTGGATACGCCAACACCGGAACCAACACCTACCGCCGCGCGTCCGTCCGGTCCAACCGGCAGTATTTTATTTTACACGCTCGGCGCGGATCGCAACGGCCGATTTTTCTACGTGAATCCGGATAGCAATCAAGTCACACCGTTTATGCAAGTCGGCACCACCGCGATGGATCTCGCCTTGAGCGGATTTGGAACGAACGCGCATTTCGGTGATTTCTCAACGGTTCCGCTCAACGCCAAGTTTGCATTTGTGTTAGGCAATAACACTCTGCCGGATGTTTTGCGCGTGGTAGATGTTAAAGCCGGCACGACGCGCGATATTTATTCCGACGGCGGCATCTCCAGTCCAACGTGGTCGCCCGATGGAAAACGCATCGCGTTTATTCGCGTGAGCAAAGACGGCAAGACGTGGGCAGTTAGCATCATCGGAGAAGATGGCGCCGGGCGCGTCGATGCGCGCGTCAGTCTATCCGAACAATATCGCGGCGGATTGTCGTGGTCGAAATTAAATGTGCTCGTCTTCGCGATGAACAGCGGCGGCGAAGCGGATATTTTTTCCATGTTCACCGACGGCGGCACGCTGAAAAATCTCACGAACAACCCCGCCGAAGATACGACGCCGATTTTTAGTCCAGATGGAACCAAAATTGTTTTCACTTCTTTGCGCGATGGCTTGCCGCAGATTTACGTGATGAACACGGACGGCACCGGACTCAAACGCTTGAGCGATGGCACCAGCCGCGATTTTTCGCCGACGTGGTCGCCCGAAGGAAATTGGATCGGCTTTGCCTCGACGCGCAATTTCTCGACCGACATTTATATGATGGACACCAATGGCGGCAATTTGAAACGCCTCGCCAATGGCGATCATCCGGTTTGGTCGCGATAAATCGCGCGCAGATAACGAACAAAGGCGTTCACGTCTCATCAGACGCGAACGCTTTTTTTTGTTATAATAACCCAAGTTGCTACAACGTCATTGCGAGGAGCGAACTTGGCGACGAAGCAATCTCCGGATTCCATTTGGGGGATTGCTTCGCGGAGTTTACACTGAGCGAAGCGAATGTGCTCGCAATGACGTAATCTCTTATGTACTCAAGGTCGCTACTTGAAAAATAATAGGCAATATCCGAAAAATTTTTCAACGCAAAAGCACAAAGAAAAGAAAAAAACATCAATATTATTTTCGTGTATCTTTGTGTCCTTCGTGGGTTGATTTTCTTATATTGCCTAAAGTAAGTCTCACAAAAAAATATTGGGAGTTAGATCATGCGAAAAAAATTTTTCATTCTGATTGCGCTCGGCGCGCTCTTGTCCGCGTGCGGACCGCTCGCCACACCCACGCCACGTCCCGCGCCCACATCAGCCGCAACATTGATCGCGCTCGCGACCGCGACGCCTTCACCGATTCCCGCGACCGCAACGACAACGCTCACACCCACCTCCGCGCGTCCGACCGCGACGCCGACCATCACGCAAACACCCACGCGCACGCGCGCGGCGGCATCGCCAACTATTCGCGCGACTAGTACCGCGACCAAACCGCCCGCGCCGCGCGGCAGTATCGCGTATCATGTGAATCGCGGCGGCGTGGATGAAATGTTGATCGCGAATTTAGAAAGCGGAACGACGACGCCGTTTCTCTCATTGGGACCGACAATGGATTTTGTGCAAAAGACCAACGCAAAATTTGGTGAGTTTTCGCCGGATGGATCCAAACTCGCGTACGTTTTTGCGGGACAACAGAATCAGCCGAACGTTCTTTACGTTTTAGATTTACGCGACAGTAACAAGCCGCCGCTGCCGATTTTTTCTTCGGATGGAAATAATGGCGCGGGAATTTCTAGTCCCACCTGGTCGCCGGATGGAAATCAAGTCGCGTTCATTCGTTTGCAAGCGAATCAGCGCACGTGGGGCATTTACTATATCAATGCGGATGGCACGAGCAAAGAAGCGAAAATTTTGCGCGAGACGGATCAGGGCGAACAATATCGGGGCGGAGTTTCGTGGTCGCGCGCGGGCGTGTTTACGTTTGCGTTGAACACCACCGGCGCGAGCGACGTGTACAAAGTTTTCCTTGACGGCAGCGGATTCAAAAATCTTACGACCAGTCCGGCGGATGACAGCACGCCGGTGTGGAGTCCGGATGGAAAACAAATCGCGTTTACATCCACGCGCGATGGTCGCGCGCAAATTTACGTGATGAACGCGGATGGCTCGGGCTTACGCCGCGTCAGCGAATCGTCGTTTGCCGATTCTTCCCCCGCGTGGTCGCCGGATGGAAATTGGATCGCGTTCACGTCCATCCGCGAAAATTCGACCGACGTGTACATTATGGATCTACAAGGCAGTAACGTGCGCCGCATCACCACCGGCGGCGCGGATCATCCGATCTGGTCGCGATAAAAAATTCGCGCGGCGCGCGATTTAATTCGCGCGGCGATGCAATCCAAACAATCGCGCGAGAGCCCAATCTCTTAACGCGTCCGGTATGAACGGCATTAGGGGCCACGCGAGCGACGCATCCCACGTCGCTTGATAACGCGCGCGCGGGAATCGCGCGGCAATCGCGCGATAAATTACGCGCGCGACTATATCCGGCGACGACCCAAAACTTTCCAAGCCCGCCGCGGCGCGCACCCCTCCGCTCGACTTTAAATAATCGCGATACGCGGATTTTGGATCGCCGCGAAAACGCGTCAAATATTTCGCGGCGGTCTCGCCAAAATTTGTCCACACCCCGCCCGGTTCGATCACGATCACGCGAATGCCCCACGGTTTCTCGTGACAATTCGTCCCGCGCGTTGCGCGCGCATGTGTGGAATCACAAGTTGCGCGAGATGAAACGCGCCAAAGACATTCGTCTCGAATTGCCGCCGCATTTCTTCCAGCGTCACTTCGGCGAGCGGACCCGCCTGACTGTACGCCGCGTTGTTTACCAGCGCATCCAGTCTGCCCGCGCGTTTCAACGCGTCGTCCACCGCGCGTTGGCGCGATGCTTCATCCGCGACATCCAACTCTAAAATATCAACGCGCGCGTTTTGCAAATCGCGAATCGTTTCAATCTTGCGCGCCGTCGCGATCACGCGCCAACCGCGCGCCGCGCAATAAATCGTCGCGGCGCGTCCGATGCCGGTTGAGCAACCGGTAATCAATACAACGCGCGGTTCCATTTTCAAATTTTTGCCGTCCGTTTCTACAACACCAACCACACACCCGCGATTGCTTACAGCGCGCCAAAAACAATTCGGCGCGTGACGCGTTCGCGCAAAAAAATAATCGCGAGCGGTACGCCCATCAACGGCGCCATCGAATTCACTAACGCCGCGCGCGCCGCGCCCGCGTATTCCACCGACCAAATCCACAACACCGATCCCAGCGCGGTGCCGTACACACTTAACGCGATCAAGCGCGGCAAATCCTCGCGGCGCAACGTGCTCCACGCCGCGCGCCCGCGCCAACGCGTCAAAATCATCGCGAGGACGAGCGCGCCCAGCGGCAAACGAAACGAATTGATGACCACGACATTCGCGCCATCTTGCAATCCCACTTTCATCATCGTCGTGGAAATCGCCCACAAAATTGCCGCGCTGATCGCGGCGAGCACTCCCGCGCGATTGACGCGCGCGTTGATAATCGCGTCGCCATTGCGCGCGGGCGCGAGCAAATACAAACCGATCAGCGCGACGATCGTTCCGATTACCGCGCGCACGGTAACTATTTCGCCCAACAGTGGCACGGCGATTGCCCACGTGAACAACGGATACAATCCGGACAGCGGCATCGCGCGCGCCGCGCCGATTTGCGTCATGCTCCAAAAATAAAGTGAGTCGCCGAACGCGCCGCCGCAGATAATTGAAATCGTCAGCGCGGCGCGCGCCGTCCATGAAAAATTCGCGAGCGCGTCCCAGCCGCCAAAAAATGGCAGCGCGGCGAGAAAAATAATCGCGGTGACGATCATCCGAAACGCGTTGAACGAAAAGGAATCGACGCGCGCGGATTGCGCTTTCACCATTAGACTGCTCGTCGCCCACACCGTGGCGGACGCAAGCCCAAAAAGAATTCCGGTTACCATATTTCATTTGTCATTTTTCATTTGTCATTCGTTCTTCGCTATACTTCCGTTCTCCATTCGGGACATTGCGCGTCGATCCCGCGCACCACATCGTGATAAACGCTTTCGATTTTTTTCGTCACGGGACCGATCTCGCTATTTCCCACCGGCAAACGATCAACGGAAACAATCGGCGTGATCTCCGCGCCGGTGCCGCACAAAAATACTTCTTGCGACGCGTACAATTCGGTGCGATCCACATCGCGTTCCACCACCGATAGTCCCAACCATTCGCGACTGATTTCCAAAAGTGTTTCGCGCGTAATGCTTTCCAAAATTCCGCTCGTGACCGAAGGCGTGATTAATTTTCCATCGCGCACGAGCATGAGGCACGCGCCCGGCGCTTCTGCAACTTTTCCGTTTGCGTTGAGCAAGAGCGCGCTATCGTACCCGTTGCGGCGCGCTTCTTCGCCCGCCAGCCGCGAGTTGAGATAATTCGACGATGCTTTGACGCGCGGCGGCATCACGTTATCGCTGATGCGCGTCCATGAACTAAAACACGCGTGATTCACTTTGCCGCTTTTCAAGCGCGATTGCCATGCTTGCGTGTTGATAACAATGCGCCCCTGATCGCCGCCCGCACTGCCAAACATTCCGGCTTCGGTGAACGCAATCGGTCGGATGTAAGCGTCCTCCGCGTGTTGGTTCGCGCGGACGAGTTCGAGAATCGCGTTTTTGAGTTGCGCGTGGGAAAACGTTTGCTGCATCCGCATCAAACGAATGGATTGCGCAAACCGATCGAGATGCGCGTCCAAGCGAAACACAAATAATTTTTTCTGGTCCGCGTTCCAGTACGCGCGAATCCCTTCAAACACCGACGACACACCCGCCGTCCCGACCTGCGTGATATGAATCGTCGCGTCGTTCCACGCGACCGGCTTTCCATCCACCCACACAAATTGGGGATTGGTATCTGGCATTGAGAGAGTCTCCTTTCAGATCGCTGATGACTTGAATGCGTTAGACATTTCGCATATAATTCCATTCACAAAGGATTAGAAAAATGAACACCACTGATCACCGAGCCAACG
>JACQEA010000134.1 GCA_016200825.1 Chloroflexota bacterium
ACCGATTTCCACTTCGCCCGGCGCGCTCGCGCAATTCGTGCAAACGTTACGATTGGTGTGGCGATTGCTTACCGATGCGCGCGTCCCGGCTCTGCCCAAACTTATTCCGCTCGCGGCGGCGATTTATATTATTTCACCGATCGATCTTTTGCCCGATTTTATTTTGGGGCTGGGTCAGTTGGACGATTTGGGAATTTTCTTTTTGAGCATCGCGCTCTTTATCGAATTTTGTCCGAAAGATATTGTCGCCGAACATCGCCACGCGATTCAATCGCGTGCGCGCGCGCCATCCAACGCAAACGACGCGATTGACGGCACGTATCGCGTTGTATCGGATGAAGAATCGAATCGTAAGGAGTGATCAGCAACATGCCGGATGATCTCAAGACAATCCAGCAAGCCGCGTCCGAATTGGGCGTGACGCAAAGTACGTTGAAACGCTGGGCAAAAGAATTTACGCAATTTCTTTCGCCCTCGCCCGTCAGCGGCGACGGCGCGGGTCGTCGTTTTACCGATAACGATCTCGCGATTTTGCGCGGCGTGCGCGAACAATTGGCGGGCGGACTTTCAACCGATGAAGTGCTCGCGCAATTTCAATCCGAAGGCCGCGCGGAAACAAGCGCGCTCGCGCTTTCGCCGCGCGATGGCGCGGGCGGCGGACTCGCCTCGCCCGGTTTTGCGGTGTTGACCGATACGTTGCGCGCGATGATCGAAAATCAGCAGGCGATCCAAAATAGTTTGCAAGTCAATCGCAATTTGCAGGGCGTGCTGATTCAAGACAATTTCAATCTCAAAGAAGAAAATATGAATTTGCGCGAGCGGATGCAACGGATGGAGCAAGAATTGTCCGACCTGCGCAAACGCGATGCCGATCATCGCTTGATGTTGGAGCAACGCTTGGCGCGCTTGGAACAAGAAATGCGCAAAGGTTTCAAATTGTTCTGAGTCGCTCTCGCGGAGCAGACCACAAAAATTCTTAAACAGTCTCGCAGCATTTTTTTGGCGGGGCTGTTTTTTGTTGACGGAGGCGCGGAATGAAAACGGTTCGACTTTCAATCGCAGGTTTGGGCAACGTCGGTCGGCGCTTGCTGGAATTGATCGAGGTCAAGCGCGATTTATTGCGCGCGCGTTATGATTTGGAATTGCGCGTGGTTGCGGCGTTTGATACGAGCGGCGGCGCGGAAAATCGCGCGGGACTGGACGCGGCGAAAATTATCGCGCTCAAACGCGAGAAAAAAGGCATCGCCGCGTATCCGCAGTTCGGACGCGCCGACCGGCGCGTGATAGACGCGGCGCGTCCGCTAGTGCTGGCGTACGCTGAACTCGCCGCGCTCGCGCGCGCAAACGGCGCGAAAATTTTGCACAGCGCCACGGTGACGGGCGGCTTGCCGACGCTCAATATCGGCACGCGCGATCTGGGCGCGAGCGTGATCGAAAAATTTGAAGGGATTGTCAACGGCACCACGAATTATATTCTCGCGCGGATGACAGAAGGGCAAGCATTTGATACCGCGCTCAAGCACGCGCAAGAAATCGGAATGGCGGAAGCGGATCCCGCGTTGGATGTAGACGGGTGGGACGCGGCGAACAAGTTGGTGATCATCGCGAACGCGGTGTTGAATTATCCAACGACGCTCAAGGATTTAACGGTGGAAGGGATTCGCGAGGTTACCCAAGATGAAATTCAACACGCGGCGGAACATCGCCAAGTGATCAAGTTGATCGCGAGCGCGGAAAAAATCGGAAATCATTATCGTCTCAGTGTGCGCCCGACGCGTTTAGAGTTGGTACATCCGCTGGCGGGCGTGGGCGCGGGAATGATGGCGGTGATTTATCATACCGATATCAATGGGACGATCACCGCGCTGATTCAAGAACACGATCCGTATCCTACCGCGGCGGCAGTGCTGCGCGATATTTTGCAAGTGGCAAGCGAAAAATAAAAAGGCAAAAGTGAAAAGTCAAAACGTAAAATGTAAAACGTAAAAGGTGCTCTGTTGCAAACATCGCTCCCAATGAAAAGGGAGCTAGCGATGAAGGTTGTAAAGCACGGCTTTGAAAATGGGTTCACAGCGTTGACGCGCCAAAGTGCGCGAGCGAATGGTGTCCCCGAATTTGCGTTTGATTACC
>JACQEA010000070.1 GCA_016200825.1 Chloroflexota bacterium
AGTAGCATTTTCCGCAAACCATACTATTTCTAGTATTGTTAGAACTGGTAAAGGAGTGGTTATCCCCATAACCGCTTGGTTATCCCCAGTAATAGGGCAGTTATCCACATTTTTGAAAGTTGTCCACATTTTCCACATGCACATAAGAATTGACAATCCAACCATTTTGGTTGTTCAAAATAGAAAAGGAACCCGAAGGTTCCTTTTTCTTTCATCATATTCACTGCAATCTACTTTGGTGCTTGCTGATACAATCGCTCTTTAATCGCGAGCACTTCGCGGCGCAATTTATCGTCCGTTTCGATTTGTTGACTAATTTTTTCGTGCGCGTACATCACCGTCGTGTGATCACGCCCGCCTAAGAGATCTCCAATTTGAGGGAGCGATGCGCCGGTTTCTTCGCGCAATAAAAACATCGCTACTTGGCGCGGCATCACAATTTCTTTGTTGCGACTGCGTCCGGTCAAATCGTCAATTTCCACGCGATAAACTTCCGCGCACGCCGCGATCACTTGGTCTGACGTGATCGGTTGGCGTTGGAAAATATCGCGCAAGACGGTGTTGGTCATATCCACTGAGAGTGGCATCGTCATCAAGCGCGCATATCCAATCACGCGCGTCAACGCGCCTTCCAGCTCACGAATATTGCTTTGCACCTTGTGCGCGATCAAATCAATCACTTCGTCCGGGACCGCGATCGTCAAGGTTTCCGCTTTGGCGCGCAAAATCGCGATGCGTAGTTCAAAATCGGGCGGTTGGATATCCGTAATCATTCCGCCTTCAAAGCGCGAGCGCAAGCGATCTTCCAACGTTGTGATCGCGCGCGGATGACGATCGCTGGAGAGAACAATTTGTTTGTTCGCGGAAAAAAGATGATTGAACGTGTGAAAAAATTCTTCTTGCGTAGATTCTTTGCCGGCAATAAATTGAATATCGTCAATCAACAACACATCCATCTCGCGATACAAGCGCCGAAATTCCGGCATCGCTTGATTGCGAATGGAATTAATCAGGTCGTTCGTAAACGTTTCGGACGAGACGTACATCACGCGCTTGCCCGCGCTTTGCGGAACTTGGCCCAACGCGTTCAAGAGATGCGTTTTGCCTAATCCGGTGCCGCCGTAAATGAACAACGGATTGTATGATTCGCCCGGATGATCGGACACGGCGCGCGCCGCGGCGTGCGCGAGCCGGTTGGAATTGCCGACGATGAACGTATCGAACGTATATTTCGGATTGAGCAAATTAACCGGATGCTCGATCTGTTCCACGCGCGCGTTCGGCAAATACGGTTCGGCTTCCGTTAATTCTGGTTCAGGACTGTCTTGCAACATCGGCGCATCCAACATTTCGCGATCATGTCCATTCAATTTATCTTTTACCACGTAACGCACCTCCAATGACCGGCCGAGAATTCCTGTAACAGTGCGTTCAATCGTAGTGTGCAGGCGATTCTCCAACCATTCCTTCGCGTACGGGCTGTGGACGCTCACGACCATCGCGCCTTGATCCAATCCCAGCGCGTGCGTCGGGCGCACCCAGGTATCGAAGGTGGCTTTGGTCATTTTGTATTGCAATTCGTCGAGCGCGGCATTCCAAATTTCGTCAGGGGTCATCGTGCGTTCATTCTAATTCGGATTCGCGACGCGCGCAATAGGTTTACCTTAAAGAATGCATTCGCGCGCGTGCTTTTTAAGATTCGTTTTGCCCGGCGAATTTTATTTTGGCGACGCTCCGGAACGAAAAAAAATTTTTGATTGAAATATCTGTGGAAAACTATTTTTTTCGACGCAGAACGAAATATTTTTTTCCGCGCGACGCCACCCATTGTAGTTTAGGTCTGTCCTAAACACAATTCATGTTGACGATTTTGTGGACGAGTGTGGATGCGGTGTGGAGATGCCGCGTCCACCCGAATTATGTTATAATCTTCTTCCATGCGAAAACGTATCTTAATCTTATCGTTCTTTTTCGCCGCAGTAGCGGCAACAATTGGGATTTATCGCCTCCAAGAAACCCGCAATCTCTCCGGTGCCGTGCGCGATATCGAAACGCGCGCCCCCATTCCCGACGCGACGCTCGCGATTGCCGGTAATTCGGTCACAGCTGACGAGGCAGGGCGTTATGTCGTTTCAATTCCGCGCGGAAAATTTCCGATCAGCGTCACCGCCGAGGGCTATCTCTCCGCGCAAGTGTTGATTCAAGGCGACGAATTGTTCAAACGCGAATTCGCGGTGGACTTTGAGCTGGCGATGAATCAAGTCAACGGCGTCGCGCGCGACGCGGAAACAAAAACGCCGCTGGCAAATGCAATTGTAAAATTCGGCGAAAAAAATTTGAGCGTGAATGCGGGCGCGTTTCAAACCCGTGGCGCGCGGCGCGGCACACTCTTTAGCGTGAGCGCGCCGGGTTATCAATCCGCGTTTGGCGCGTTCAACGGCGAATCCGAAATTGAATTTCTACTCGTTCCCAATTCCGTCGCGATCACGTTGAGCGATGCGTATTCGCGCGCGCCGCTCGCGCTGGCGCAAGTTATATCCGGCGGACAGATAACTCGCGCAGACAAAAATGGCATCGCGGTTTTGCGCCGCGTTACGCCCGGCAGCGCGATTCGCGCGAGCGCGACGGGGTACGATCCCGCCGCCGCGATTTTTTCCGGCAGCGATGTAATTATTTCTTTGCGTCCGAATACGCTCGACGGCGTGGTGACGGACGCTAATTCCGCGCAACCGATCAACGGCACGCTGGTTTATCTCGGCAATCAAATCGCAACGACGAACGCGCAAGGCATTTATCATTTCGATAATGCTCCGCCCAAAGCAACGCTGACGATCAAAACACCGGGCTATCGCAAAACGCAAATCGAAATCGCGAACATCACGCGCCGCGATGTAAAACTCGCGCCGTTCACCGTCAAAGCGATTCACATTCCAATGGGCTTGACGTCCGAACGCGTGCGCGAATTAATTGATTTGGTAAATAAAACCGAATTGAATTCGATTGTGTTGGATGTGAAATCGGAACGCGGGCATCTCGCGTGGGAATCTCAAGTTTCGCTTGCCAAACAAATTAGCGCGGGGAGTGGGCGAACGTTTGAGTTGAGTGAAGTGTTGGATCGTTGTCGCGCGCATAATATTTATTGTATCGCGCGCGTGGCGGTTTTTCAAGATGCACTGCTCGCAACGGAACGTCCATTATTCGCGCTGCGTTATCCCAACGGCAGGGCGTACACCGAAAATGGTATCGCGGCGTGGATGAACCCAACTAACGCCGAGGTGTGGGATTACAACCTCGCGCTCGCGAAAGAAATCGCGGCGATGGGCTTTGACGAAGTGCAATTCGATTACATTCGTTTTCCCGGTTTTGCCGAGGGCTTGTACTATGGCGACCGCGCGAGCGAGGACGCGCGCGTCGCGGCAATCGCCGGATTTTTAGCGCGCGCCCAAAAAGAATTGCGCGCCAGCGGCGCGTTTTTATCGGCCGATATGTTTGGGTTGACGACCGCCACGGACGACGATCAATTCACCGGTCAACGCTTGCGCGATCTGGGCGCGTACGTGGATTACGTCTCGCCGATGGTTTATCCCGACACGTGGGTGGACGCGAGCGTGTTGGTGACGAATGGTTTAGGCGTGCGAAATTGTCGCGACGCGCTGCAGTGTCCGTACGATATCATCTTCAACAGTTTCAAGCGCGCCGCGGAAAAAACGAACGCGAAAATTCGATTGTGGTTGCAAGCGTATCCGGGGCGCGGGGATTACAATCTGGCGCAATACAAGTTGCAAAAAAAAGCCGCGCAGGACGCGGGCAGTTTGGGTTGGATGTTTTGGAATGGGCAAGGCAATTATGATGCGCGCATGTTTGGTCCCCCCAACGATTGAGTGCGGTAGGGGCGAGGCATTCGCCCGATCAAGACGCGGATGCGAAAAAATTCGAACAGACCAAACAAGATTTCCACTCTTCAATTTTAGCGAATGCCTCGCCCTTACAGACGTTGGTTGAGTATTTGAATCATTTTTCGATTCGCCGCGGGAAACGCATAGCGCGCTAACGCGCGCGGCGCGACCCACTTGCATTCCGCGCATTCCAGCGCGCGGGGTGTGCCGCGCCGGTATCGGCATTCAAAAAAATGGAGCGTGATCGTGAAATGGGAAAACGCGTGCGGTACGACCGCGATTTCGCGCGCGACCACAATTTCAATTCCCACCTCTTCCCGCACTTCGCGCGCGACGCACGCGGGTAATGATTCGCCCCGCTCGCGCTTGCCGCCCGGAAATTCCCACAACCCGCCCAGTAAATCATTCGCGTTTCGTTTCGCGATTAATATTTGTTTGCCCTTGTAAATCACTCCCGCGCCGATAACATAATGCGGGAGTTTTTTCTTTTTTGTTTTGATTGGAATTTTTTCTTGGATTCCCAAGCGCCGCGCGCGGCACGCGCGCGTGAGCGGACAGCGCGCGCAAGTTGGATTGCGCGGCGTGCAAATCGTCGCACCCAAATCCATCAACGCTTGATTGTAATCGCCCGCGCGGCCGCGCGGCACCAGCGCGGCCGCTAAATCCCACAACGTGGTTTTTGTTTTAGCTAGTTGAATATTTCTGCGGATGCCGAAAAATCGGCACAACACGCGCGTGACATTGCCATCTACGACCGCCGCATCGCGATCAAACGCGATGCTCGCGATCGCGCTCGCGGTGTAGCGTCCGATGCCGGGGAGCGTCTGCAATTCCGCGACGGTAGTAGGAAGTTTGCCGTCAAAGCGTGCGCGAATTTCTTTCGCGGCGCGATGCAAATTCCGCGCGCGCGCGTAATAGCCCACGCCTTCCCACGTTTTCAAAACCGTATCCAGTTTCGCGCGCGCGAGCGCGTGCACCGTTGGAAATCGCGCGAGAAATTTTTTGTAATAGGGAAGGACAGTTGTGACTTGAGTTTGTTGCAGAAGGATTTCCGAGACCCACACACGATACGGATCGCGCGCGCCGCGCCGCCACGGCAGATCGCGTTTGTGTTTAGCGTACCACGTGAGAAGGAGCGTGGAGAAATTTTTTGTGTGGCTGAGTAACCTAGGGGGCATCTTTTAATACGGAGTTCAAATTATCACGCCACTCCTCCGGGCTGTACCAGAAGCAACCATAGCAACCGTGCTCATCATCCGATGGAATGTCTGACGGCCAACGTTCATCGCCAGCATAAAAATAATTGATTCCGATAAACGTGCCTCGTTCTCCAGTCTTTTTGCAATGTTCACAATAGCGACTTTTCCAAAGGTTATTCTGGCGCGTTAAGAGCTGAAATCTCTTTTGCATTTCTTTGTCAGACATATTGGGATCAAAATCCTCGTCTTGTCTCCAGCGCACTTGAGGGAAACGATGATCTACTTCGAGTTCGTTTGCCTGCATCTTGCGAAGAGAAATAGCCTCGATATTTCCATAATAATTCAAGATGCGCTTCCGCAATTTTTCAGGAACTGCAATACGATTGATAGAAGGTTTAATTGGCTCATTAGAAATCAAACGGCGATGAACCGTTTTATCTTTACAAATCTCACAATATCTCGTCTCTTTCACGATGTCGAAACCATTTTGGCGGATGATCTGAATTGCCTTTGCGGGTTGCGTTCCTGGTAGTTCGTGTTTACCGCAATGCCATTGATTATCCGCAAGAATTTCAAAAATCTTAGCGAGTTTGGTACCTTCATTGAAAGGATGTTTGATCATTTAGCTACCGCGTTTCTTGAATACAAAAATGTATTCGTGTTTGAAGATGTAGAAACCACCAACCAGCGCACGGTACCGCCACAAATCTTTCTTATTGCGTTTTCCGGCTGTCTCTTCAAAGTTCTTTACAATGGTACTTTTTAAGATGAATCCGCGATTCAGAACCTCATTCATAAGCAAAAAACCCAAGGGAATCCATTCCCCTTTAGAGTATTTGTCGCCAATGACAACAGCGAGGTATCGACCAGTATCCAGGAGTGGGATGGTATTATCGAGTACCCTACCGAATGCGTTCACAAATGCAGTGACGGTTTCCGAGTTCGATAAATCATTTGGATTATCGCTGAATTTGATTATATCGTGATATGGAGGATGCAGTATGAGTAACTGAAAAGATTTGGCACCGTACTTTTCTAAAATAGATTGCAAATCTATACTTGCACTATCTCCAATTTCAACTCCGAGTGTTGTACGGTGCTTATTGTCTTCTTTAGAAATGATTTCTTTTGCCTTGCGTGCGATATCGGGTTGGAGCTCTATCCCAATCCCATTTCGCCCCAGTCGCTGACATTCAATCAGAGTCGTACCGCTGCCAAGAAACGGATCCAGTACCCATTCACCCTTTTTTGTGTAGCGAACCAACATTTGATAAGGAATTTGCGGGACGAAATTGCCCCAATACCACGCTGAGTGAATACCTGTCGAATCTCGTCTATTTAATACCCATAGACTATCTGTCAGTATGTTAGAATATTCTTTCCAGCGGTTCAGATTGATATCGTTGATCTTGCTCGTCTTGACTATTGCCAGTGATTTTTTGAAACGCTCAAGGTAATATAACGTTCTTTCAACCGTCTTAGTTTCTTCAATCTGCTGTATCTCGTGCAATAGGTAACTTTGAGAAAGCTGAATCGTGTCACCATTCATGTCAATATTCAATATGCCGTCTTCGTCAGATTGAGGAGAGCATAAATTTTGCTTGAGGCGAGCAACGCGGGCGCGAATATTAACGAGATCATTAAGCATTAATGTCTCATCTAGAATTTCTAGAATTCTTGGTTTGTTGAGTATCAAATTCTTGTCCATCTTTCAAAGCCCTCTGTTGGAAATTATACTACAAACGGTCACAATAGTCATGAATCTTCTTTATCTTCCTCGCGCGCGCTCGCCGCGCAGTGTCATCTGTGTGCAGGTTGCGCGCGCGACGAGATTATTTTCTTCATCCGTTACATCACACTCCGTCAACCCAATCGTCTTGCCGCGTTTAATGACGATGCCCACCGCTTTCAAATGCGCGTTCCAAATTGGTTTTAGAAAATTTATTTTCAATTTTTTCTTTTTTCATTTTTCATTTGTTCATTCATGATTTTTCACTGCCCGTATCGTTCCATTCCGCGCGCAAAATGCTCATCAGAATCTCGTCGTGAAATTGTCCATTGCGAAATAAACCTTGTCGGCGCACGCCTTCGCGTTTGAATCCGGCTTTTTCGTACGCGCGCATCGCGCGCGTGTTGAACGCGTACACCCACAACTCGATGCGATTCAAGCCTAATTGCTCGAACGCGAAACGCACCAGCGTACGCGTCGCGTCCGTGCCGTACCCTTTGCTCCAATAATTTTTATCGCCGATAAAAATTCCAAACACCGCGCTCCGATTTTTCCAATCCACGTTCTGCAAGCCGCTGTTGCCAATCAACTTTTTGTCGGCGCGCGTGAGAATCGCAAAAATAAATTTATCCGCGCCTTTGCGATGCTTTTCAAACCATTCGGTCTCGTCCTCGATATTTTGCGGGAACGGCGCGCCGGGCATCAGATTCTGCGCCACCTCCCAATCGTTCAACCATTCGACGTACTGCGGCAGATAGTCGCGTTGAATCGCAGAGAGAATAATTTTTTCGCCGTACCACACACTGACCTCCGATAATATTGTCAGGCAGTATAACACAACCTATGTTACAATAACAGACGAAATCCGCAATCCGCATTTCGCAATCCGAAATTATTCTAGCGAGTTTAAATGTCAACTTCAATTCCGCTTCCCGTTTCTTTCACCGATGTGCACCGCGCGTCCGCGCGTTTGCGCGGCGTCGCGAACAAAACGCCGGTCGTCACCTCGCGCACCTTCAACGCGCTGACCGGACGTCAAGTATTTTTCAAATGCGAAAATTTTCAACGCGGCGGCGCGTTCAAATTTCGCGGCGCGTACAATCGGCTCGCGCAATTGAGCGACGATGAGAAACGGCGCGGCGTCGTCGCGTTTTCGTCCGGCAATCACGCGCAAGGCGTCGCGCTCGCGGCGAAATTGTTGAACATCCCTGCCGCGATTGTGATGCCGGACGACGCGCCGCAAGTGAAACTGGACGCGACGCGCGGGTACGGCGCGGAGGTGATTGTGTACGATCGTTTGCGCGGCGACCGCGAAAAAATCGCGAACGAATTAGCGACCACGCGCGGGATG
>JACQEA010000196.1 GCA_016200825.1 Chloroflexota bacterium
CGGCGACGCGGGTTTGAATGGACGCGTGCCGTCTTCGTCCGAAATAATTTCGCGCAAAGTAGAAACGATCGCGCGATTGGCGCGCGAATTGAATTCATTTCCGCCGCACCACGCGACGAGCGACGGATGATTGCGCAGCGCGCGCACGATTGCGCCGCACTCAGCGCGCACGAAATTCAAATGCGCGGTGTCGCTCGGAAATTGATCCACGACCGCGCCCGCGAATGGAAATTCCTGCCACACCAAAATTCCTAATTCGTCGCACAAATCGTAAAACGCGCGTTTTTCTTTCAGCCCGCCGCCCCACACGCGCAAAAAATTGATGTTCGCCGCGCGCGCTTGCTTTAAGCGCGTTTCATAATCCGCGCGCATCACACGCGCCGGAATCGCGTCGAGCGGCACCCAATTCGCGCCGCGCAAAAATTCGCGCGCGCCGTTGAGGACAAATGTCCAAGGTTCGGAATTTTTGCGCGCGGCGATTGGTCCAAGTTCTAGCGCGCGAATGCCAAATGTTTCGCTGATCGAATCGAACGGCTCGCCGTCTTGGGATTCAATTTGGATTTCCAATTCGGACAAATTGGGCTCGCCGCGATCCCAGGGATTCCACACGCGCGGATTTTCGATTTCCATTTCAATTGCAATCACTTGCTTGCCGCGCGCGAGTGCACGGGTTTGAGAGTTAGTCAGAATTTGCGCGCGCGATTTTTTTTCGCGGATGAGGCAACTGATGCGCGCACTTTGTTCGCGATCCGAGTCGAGCGTACAGCGCGCGATCACACGCGCGCGGCTTTTTTGATCAGAGACCTGCGATTGAATGAACGCGTCCTCAATAAATACCGTGCGCGTGATGACTACAAACGCATCGTCCCAAATTCCGCACGCGCGCAAACGCGGCGCGAAATCCCAACCAAATTGCATTTGGCATTTCAAGGTCGCGAATCGGTCGGGAAAAGGTTCGTTCGGCGGCGCGATGAGCGGACGAATTAATTGTTTCCAAATTTTTTTTGTAAAAGCCAATTGCATTTTGGGCAAGGCGTCTGCGCCCCACACGCGAATTGCAAATTGGAAATTGTCCGAGCGCGGTCGTCTGATGTCGGTGATCTCATACACCTGTCGCGAAAACATTCCCGCGTGCCGACCGAGCGGTTGATCGTTTACAAACACCGCGCTCTGATAATCAATCCCTTCAAAAATCAAAAACGCGCGCGCGCCGCGCTCGATTTGCAACTCAAACGCGCGTGTGTACCACCAATCGCGCGCATCAATCCATTGCGACTGTTCATTGTTCTCGGCGATAAACGGATCGGAAATTTTTCCCGCGCGCAACAAATCGAGCCGCACGTCGCCGGGAATTTGCGCGGGCACCCACTCGCGCGCTGTCCCGATATCGTTTGCGTGATCGGTAAATGATTTTTGCGCGACCGAAGCAAATTGCCATTGATTATCGCACAGCGAAAAAATTTCGCGCGTCAACGCATCACCACCACGCGCCTGCCGCCGCGCGGAATTTTCACGCGATTGTTTTGCATCGTCGCGCCACTGCCCTCATCGCCCAGCTCGCGCGGAACGAACGGCAAATTCCATTCGACGTAATCGGGCGCGGCGCGCCAATCTGCATTCAAAACCAACGTGGCGTTGTTCGCGCCAAACGCGATCGTGTAACTCACCTCGCCAAAGTACGTTGGCGCGTGTTCCACTTTGATCACATTATTTTCCGCCGCCCATTCCGTCGGCATCACCGGCGTGATGACGAGATGATTTTCTTCCTCGAACAAAAGCAAATTGCGCACCGCGAGCAAAAAATCGGCGAGCGCCCAGCCGTGATGTCCATCGCCCATCGCGCCGCCGCGCGTCGCGGGATGAATCCCTTCCGCCCACGTAAACGTCGGCGACGCGTGATTCAAAACCCATTGCAAAATATCTAGCGCGGCCGCGTCGCGTTGAAAAATAAAACATTGTGCGACGTGCAACGAAAGATACGTGCCGAACGCGGAATGTCCGACGTGATGAAAGAACGCGTTTTCTTTCCACGCGATTTCTTTGATCGCCGCGAGCGTGTCCACAATGCGCGCGTCGCGCGCGTCCATCAAACGCAACGGATACAACGCCGCGAGCGAACCGATCATCGCGGAATCCAAACGGCGATAAGGCGAGGCGGGCATCGCGGCGCGCTGCAACCGCGCGGCAACGCGCGCGAGCGACGCGTCCACATCCGCGCGGAACGATTCAAAATTCGCGCGCAATTTTTCCGCGTCGCGATCTTGCTTCAGCATTTCGGCCGCGCGCGCGCTTTCGCGCAGACCGGCGAGACTCCAAAAATTGTCCCAATAAAAATAATCCGCGGGTCCCAAATGTTCCGCGCTCGGACCAGATGGAAGCAAGCCGTCATGCGGACTGGGATTTGTCATTGCGAAAAGTCCTTCGCTTCGCTCAGGATAAACTCGTTGCGACGAAGCAATCTCCGCGCCACGTTGGAGATTGCTTCGCCCCTGTGGGGCTCGCAATGACGTTTTGGATTTTTGTCTTTTTGAATTGATCCACGCCGCCATTTGCAGCACCGACCAATAATGCTGCGCGACGAGATCCCAATCGCCGCTCACGCGCGCGTGTTCGACCATCGTCCAAATTGCCGCGCCGTTGGAATCCCATTCGCCTTCGGTCGCGCGCACATAGCCATTTTTTTGCAATCGTCGCGGAATTTTTTCGATCACCGCGCGCGCTTCGGAGTGATAACCGACTTTGTCGAGCGCGTTCAACAGATACGCCGCGTCGCGCATCCAAAATTGATGATAGGTGTACGGACCCGGCGTGATCGTATCGCCGTCCGCGAGCGCGAGCAAAAAATTTTTGTTCGCGTCAAACGCGTTTTGCATTTTCGCGTCGGGCAGTAAAATTTGCATCCCGCGTGTTTGTTGCGCGCGCCACAGCGCGATGGTTTCCAAGCGCGCCGCGTTCGCGTCGGGAAAAATAATTTCTCGTGGCTCATCTGGATCAACAAGTTCGGGTGTGATCGGCATCAGCACATTGATCGTTTTGATTTGCGCGGCTGTGAAATTCAAATCATACGCCGAGACTGCGGTCGCGAGACCCGCGTCACATTCGATTTGCGTTGCGCCGTTCAACGATTCGAGCGCAACATCACCATCGCGAAATCTGGAACACGCGACCGCGTCCGGCGCGCGCAGTTGCGCGGCGAGCGCGTTGTTAATGAAAACGCGCGTTTGACTATTATCGTTATTCTTTGAACGATGCGATTGAAATTTAATTTTTCTGATCACGCTGACGCCCTCGGGATTGAACGGACGAAACGCAACGTACAAAGTCGCGCGATGCGCGGCGGGGTACGGATTTTCGACCGTGATTTTAGTCGCGATGAATTCGCGCGCCTCCGCGTTTTCCGTTGCAAACGTTTCGGTTTGCACGCGCAATCCGTTTGCCGCGAAGGTCGTCACAACCATCGGCATATTTTCGTGGAGCGTTTGCGCAATCAGTTGATCGTTCAGGCGCGACGGCGCAAAAAATTTTCCGTCTACGTTGATCCAGATATCCAGCGACCAACCATCGAACCACGCGGTCACTAACCCGCGCGGATCTACAATCGCTTCGCGCGCGCGCGCGGGATTGCCGACCAGCGTCCAATCGCGATGCGTATAGTTGAGGGTGTAGAGATTAAAGCCGTGCGGAATGAACGCGGGATCGTTCGGATCGAATTGACGTTCCGCCCAATAGGGCAAAATCCAATCGCGATTCGTCGGGAAAAATTTTTGATTGAGCCACCCGCGCGCAACGAGCCGCGCGCCAATGGGAATCAATTCGGCGGGGAAGGGGAGCATGGTTGCCGCGCCGTTCCCAATATGACGGCTGATGAGAAAATAATCGAGCGCGTCGGGAGGAATGTGAAAACGCGCCGCGAGAAATTTGAAAATTTTTTCCGCGATGGACATGCCAACCATTCAAACGCGCGCGCGCGAAATCCCGCGCCCGCGATTTCCTTTCCGAATTGATTTTACACGCGATTGAACTCCGCAACAAGAACCGCGCCGGCGCGACCAATGATCGCGCGCGGATGACGCATTTGGTTTGTGCCTCGTCAAAATCTGCGTTATAATAGGATTCAGTTTCAGATCGCGCAGAGACGCGTGCAACGTATCGTCATCCGCGATCGGTTCGGCGTGGCGATACGTTATGTTTTGAACAGGGTATGGACAACGTTACTGAATTTTGGAATTCAGTCGGCGCGACGAACGCCGACGCGGAATATCTGGCTGATTTAATTCTCGAACGCAGCACTCCGATCGCGCTGAGCGATCTGGTTAACCATTTGATTGATTGGCGATTGCAGGCTCAGCTCAAATCGCAGGCGGAAGTGGACGCGCGCCGCGCGCAGCGCTATCAACCGCGCGGCGTGTATCGCGTCGGCGATCAACTTTATTTTCCCGCGCTCGAGGGTCGCGCCGGAGTTGTCAAGAAAATTCGCGCGGGTGATAATCCGCGCCACGGCGAATTTCAAGTCATCGCGGTGCAATTAGATGGCGAGACCAAAGCGCGCGAGTTTGCCGCGGGGTTTGCGCACGCGCA
>JACQEA010000197.1 GCA_016200825.1 Chloroflexota bacterium
CGTCGTGACGCGAATATAATTGTCGGTGTGACCCGTCCATGTAACTGACGGTGTCATTGCGAGGAGTCCTTCGCTTCGCTCAGGATAAACTCCGTGCGACGAAGCAATCTTCGCAATACTTTGGGGATTGCTTCGCAGTTCCTTCGCTTCGCTCAGGACGGCTCGCAATGACGTATCAGTCTTCTCTTCCCGCGCTTCCCACAACACTTTAATTTCGCGTCCCAAAAATTTTTCCGCGAATTTTCGCGCGCTCGCGTGCGCGATCAATTCCATTTCTTTCACGCGCGCGTCTTTGTCGCGATCCGAAACGCGATGCGGCAATTGCGCGGCGAGCGTGCCCTCGCGCGGCGAGTACGGAAAAACGTGCACGCGCGCAAAGCCGATGCTTTCCACAAACTGCGCGCTCGCGGCAAATTCCGCTTCTGATTCGCCGGGAAATCCGACGATCACATCGGTCGTGATGCCAACCTCAGGAATTTTTTCGCGCGCCATCTCGACCGCGCGCAAATATTTTTCGGTGGTGTACGGGCGGCGCATCCGTTGCAACACTGAATCGCTCCCGCTTTGCAACGAGAAATGCAAATGCCGACACAAGCGCGCATCGCGCCACAATTCCAACAACCGCGCGTCAAAGTCCCACGGCGCGATGCTCGTTAAACGCAAACGCGGCACGGCAGTTTCGGAAAGAATCGCATTCACGAGATCGCGCAAGCCGCGCGCGCGTTCCGGTGTCATTGCGAGGCGCGCACTTTGCGCCGAAGCAATCCCCAAGTTATTCGGAGATTGCTTCACGCCTTCAGCGCTCGCAATGACGTTGTCGCGGTATTCCGAAATTTGCACGCCGGTCAAAACAATTTCTTGATAACCCGCGGCGACCAGCCGTTGAACTTCCGCGACAATCTCGCGCAATGGACGACTGCGTTCTTTGCCGCGCGCGAGCGGAATAATGCAATACGTGCAACTCATATTGCAGCCATCGGCAATTTTCACAAACGCGCGCGTACGAAGTGACGTGTGACGAGTGTCAAGTGGCGAGGAAAAGTTCACTGGCGACTGGTGACTGATAACTGTTGACTGAATTGCTGAAACCGCGCAATCCGCAATCGGCAGAATGTTTTTGGCAACGCGCTCGACTAGAAAATCTTTTTCGCGATTCGGCACGACGAGCGCGACATTCGGCAACGCGCGCGCTTCGCGCGGCGCCATCGTCGCGTAACAACCGGTGAGGACGATGCGCGCGGTGGGATTCACGCGCGCGAGTTGGCGCGCCATCGGCGACGATTTCGTAACCGTCGCTTGCGAATTTTCGCGACCACGCTTCCAATTCGCTTTCGTTTAATTTACAGCCGAGTGTTTGCAGAAAAACTTTCACCGTTAGCGGAGAGAATAACATCAAACAAATGCTGTGTCAAAAGAATCCGGGCGTCGCACGCGGTACGGGCGAGGCAGTCGCAAAGTCATCCGCCCAACGTCATTGCGAGCGAAGCGAAGCAACACTTGCACCTGCGGTTACGCAAGTGCAGGTGTCTCCTTGTTGCTTGGGGATTGCTTCGGCGCTGATCCCTCGCTTCGCTCGGGACGCGCCTCGCAATGACGCGTGGGTGATTGCCTCGCCCCTACGTTGCTTGTGCCGCGCGCTCGCGGTATAATAGCGCGCGATGAAAAATTTTTTCATCAGTTACACCAGCGCTGACCGCGCGTGGGCGGAATGGATCGCGTTTGAATTGGAGCGCGCAAATTATTCCGTCACAATCCAAGCGTGGGATTTTCGCGGACATGGACGAGGGATTGAAGAATTCAGAACGCGTGATCATTGTTCTTTCTCCGCGCTATCTAACTTCCCAGTTTGGAAAAATCGAATGGCAATCAATCATCGCGCGCGACCCCACCGGCGATGCGCTTGTCCCTGTCCGAATCGAAGAGTGCAAAGTTGATGGACTCTTGCTCGGAAAAATCTACATTGATCTCGTCGGATTAGACGAAACCGCCGCGCGCGAAAAATTACTCGCCGATATTTCGCGTGAGCGCGGCAAACCAACCAGCGCGCCGCAATTTCCGCGCGCGACGCGCGACGCGACGCCGCCTCTGCGATTTCCCGGCACTGCCCCGCGCATCTGGAACATTCCGCACAATCGCAATCCTAATTTCACGGGACGCGTAGACGAGTTGAATCAATTGCGCGCCGCGCTCGTCAGCGAAGAGCGGGCGACCACGCGGGTCGCCCCAACAAAAATCATCGCGGTCACACAATCGCAAGCCATTCACGGCTTGGGCGGCGTCGGCAAAACGCAACTCGCGGTCGAGTACGCGCATCAAAATCA
>JACQEA010000077.1 GCA_016200825.1 Chloroflexota bacterium
ATGTGATGTACGATCCCGAAGAGAGTCAAGAATTTCAAACGAAATGGAACGAGTGGGCAAGCGGAACGGCATTGGTCGTTTTGCAATCGCCGTTTCGTTCGTTTATCGCTCCGTTTCTCGCGTACGTAGACGCGATGCAAAAACGCGATCCCGATGCGTACATCACGATTATTTTGGCGGAATCCATTCCGGCTAAATTGTGGCAACAGCTTTTGCATAATCAAACGGCATTGCGTCTCAAAGCCGCGTTGTTGTTCCGACCCAACACGGTCGTGATTGACGTGCCGTATCATTTAACACAGTAGACTTTATCTGAAATAATTTCTACCGCCAAAGCTTGTCCTGAACGAAGTGAATGGAACGCCAAGTGCGCAAAGAAAAAAATGAAGCTTTCACGCTTGTTTTGTTGTTTATACTTGGCGTTCTTTGCGTCTTGGCGGTGAGATTTTTTATTCTGAATAAAGTCTAGTGAGTCCGATGAAATATTCAAATATTCTGATCGCCGTTTCTGGACTGGATGTAGACGATGAAGCCATTCTAATCGCGAGCGATCTGGCGAAACGCGATCGCGCGAAATTACTCGCGGTGTATGTGATCGAAGTGGAGCGCGCGATGCCGTTAGATGCGGAGCAAAGCGTGCCGATTCAACGCGCGGAACAAATATTGGCGCGCGCGCAAAACTCGGCCAAACGCGCGGGCACAACGATCGAAACCGATTTGTTGCAATCGCGCGCGGCAGGTCCCGCGTTGGTGGATGAAGCGCGGGAACGCGGCGTGGATTTGATCATCGTCGGCGTGCCATTTCGAAAACGGCTGGAAAATTTTTACGTCGGCGCGACCGCGAGTTACCTTTTGAAAAATGCCGCGTGCCGCGTGTGGCTCTGTCGTCAAGCCGCGCCGGATGATAAAAATGTTCGCGCGGATAAAAAATAAAACCGCGCGCGGCACGCGCGGTTTGCAAAACGATTCCGGCGACGCTGGCTTAAAATTTTGAAAACCTATTGCAATTCGCGGAATTTCGTTGTATAGTGACAATGGAAAATTGGTGTGAGAGTAATTATCGTGGGATGTGGACGACTGGGCGCGTATCTCGCGCTCGCGTTAGACAAACAAAATCATCTAGTGACGATTATTGATCGCAACAGCGATTCGTTCAATCGCTTGGATCCAAATTTTCGCGGAACGATGGTCCTCGGAGTTGGAATTGATGAAGATGTATTGCGCCGCGCCGGGATTGAACGCGCGGATGCGTTCATTGCCGCGACGAACGGCGATAACACCAACGCGATGGCGGCGGAAATCGCGCGCTTGGTTTTCAACGTACCCAAAGTGATCGCGCGTTTGTACGATCCGATTCGCGAAGAAACATTCCGCGCGTTTGGTCAAATTGAAACGGTCTGTCCGACCGTGATGAGCGCGAATAAAATTTCCGAAATGCTAGGAAATTCGGCTTAATGTATATCGTCATTGTTGGCGGCGGCAAAGTTGGTTATTACCTCGCTAAACATCTCCTCCACGATGGACACGAAGTCCTCGTCATCGAAAAAGATCGCAAGAAAGAAGAAGCGCTCATCGCGGAACTGGGCGAAATTTCTTTGCGCGGCGACGGCACCGAAACATGGGCGATGAATAAAGCCGGGTTGAGCCGCGCCGATATTGTCATTGCCGTCACCGGTGACGACGAAGACAATTTGATGATTTCGCAGATGGCGAAGAGCAAGTACGGCGTACGCCGCGCGATTGCCCGCATCAATAATCCCAAGAACGAACATATTTTTCGATTGTTAGGAATTCAGCAAACGGTTTCGACAACCGAAATAATTCTCGCGCAGATCGAGCGCGAAATTCCCGCGCATTCACTCGTGCACTTGATGACCTTACGCGAGGCGGGCGCGGCGATTTTGGAAGCGCGCGTGCCGGAAGATTCACCGGCGGCAGGAAAAATGCTCAAAGAGTTGAATCTGCCGGATGATTTCGTGATGCCGTTGATCATTCGCGAAGGCAAAGGGATTGTGCCGCAAAGCAGCACGCTGTTGAACGCGGGCGATGAAGTTGTCGCCGTGACCACGCTGCAACATGAAAAACTTTTGGAAGAAATCTTGAACAATTCCAAAAAATGAAAGGGGAAGGACTCGGCCGCCATCCAGATTTGCAATTCTCAGAAATAGACTTTATGCGAAACACTTGCACCTGCGGCAAGTGCAGGTGTAATTTTTACCGCTAAGCCTGCCCTGAGCGAAGCGAATGGGACGCCAAGCGCGCGAAGAAAAAATGATAGTGTCATTGCGAGGAGCAGATTCGCTTCGCTCACTGTAAACTCCGCGACGAAGCAATCTCCAAGTGCATCTGGGGATTGCCTCGCTTCGCTCGCAATGACGTTTCCATCTTTGCGTCTTTGCGGTAAGATTTTTTATTCTGAATAAGGTCTAATATTTTCTACTCACGCGCGAAAATGTCGCGCGCTAATTTCAATGCAGGAAGGGGACACTAGTCACAATGGAATCTATGACCACTGAATATCAAGAAAAGGAGCCGCCGGGTAGTTATCACAATCCACGCCGCAATCGTTTGTGGAATAACGTGACCCCGGAGCAATGGAATGATTGGCGTTGGCAAATGGGGCACGCCGTCCGAACGTTAGATCAACTCAAGCAGTTGATTACTTTAACGTCGGACGAAGAGCAAGCGATGCGGCTAAAATTAGAACTCAAATTTTTTATCACGCCGCATTTTGCAATGCTGATGGATCCGGACGATTCCAATTGTCCGATTCGCCGCCAAGTAGTGCCAACGATGGCAGAATTCGCGCTCGACGATCCGGATCTCGAAGATCCGCTGGGCGAAGACGCGCATATGCCGGTGCCGGGCTTGGTGCATCGCTATCCCGATCGCGTGTTGGTGGATCTTACCGATCAATGCGTTTCGTATTGTCGTCACTGCACGCGGCGGCGACTCGTTGGCACAGGCGCGTTGCCGGTCAGTCGTGAACGAATCGAACTGATCGCGCAATATTTTGAAGCGCATCCCGAAGTGCGCGATGTATTGATCTCCGGCGGCGATGGTCTCTTCACCTCTGACGAAATTCTCGATGTCGTCCTCGCGCGATTTCGTTCCGTCAAATCGGTTGAGATCATTCGATTCGGAACGCGCATCCCCATCTTTTTACCTCAACGCATCACCGATAAAATGCTTGCGACATTGCGCAAGTATCATCCCGTCTGGATGAACATTCATATCAATCATCCCAAAGAACTCGCGCCGGAAGCGCGCGCAGCGATTATGAAACTCGCGGATATTGGAATTCCACTCGGCGCGCAAACGGTGCTGATGGCGGGAATCAATGATTGCGTCAATACAATGAAAACGCTCGTACATGAATTGGTAAAAATTCGCGTGCGACCGTACTATTTGTATCAATGTGATTTGTCGCAAGGCATTGGACATTTTCGCACGCCGGTCAGCGTCGGCTTGTCCATCATCGAAGGATTGCGCGGACATACAACCGGATTTTCCGTGCCAACATTTGTGGTGGATGCGCCGGGCGGCGGCGGAAAAATTCCGATCATGCCCAACTATATGATTTCGATGAACAGTCACAAAGTAGTGATGCGAAACTTTGAAGGTGTGATCACGACGTACTCTGAACCTAAACAGTACGCGCATCATCGCGCGGATGATTGCGAGTACTGTCGCCGCGCCGCGCCGAAAGAAGGCATCGCCAAGCTGCTCGCGGGCGAAGCGGTGGTTTTGGAGCCGGAGGGATTGCGGCGCAAGCAACGCCGCGTCAAGAAACTGGACGCGGAAAAGAAAACGCGACGCAAAACTGCGTTGCCCGCACCGGCGAAACAAATGACGCCCGAATTGATTCCGTTAGAATCGCTTTTGCCAATGCGCCAAGTTGCGTATTCAACGCAACCCAAAGCGCGGAACGGAAAAAACGGAAATTGAAATATGCGCGACGCACCTCGCGAGGCGCGTCGCACGTGTGTTGAAACGCGCATGAAAAAATTTACGATTGCTTTGCTCTACAATCTCAAAATCAACGCACCGAAAAACGGCAACGCCGATCAACCGTGGGACGCGTGGAACGAACTCGACAACGAAAAAAGTGTCGCGGGTATCGAGCGCGCCTTGCGCGCGGGCGGGCATGAAGTGCTGGGGATGGAAGGCGACGCGAATTTAATTCAGAAACTCGCGCATTACAAAATTGATATTGCGTTCAACACCTGCGAAGGTCATCGCGGCGGCGCGCGCGAATCCCAAATTCCCGCGATGCTCGATTTGATCGGGATGCCGTACACCGGTTCGGGCGTTAC
The DNA here is from genome assembly GCA_016200825.1 of Chloroflexota bacterium. Classification (GTDB taxonomy): domain Bacteria; phylum Chloroflexota; class Anaerolineae; order UBA4142; family UBA4142; genus JACQEA01. Next base: position 4,317 of record JACQEA010000077.1, read on the forward strand.
CGCGCTCGCGCTCGCGTTGGATAAACCCATGACGAAACGCGTGCTGCGATTTCACAACTTGCCGACGCCACAATTTCAAACGTTTATCACCGGCGAAGAACCGATTGATGCGCGCTTGAAATTTCCGTTGTTTGCAAAACCAAGCCGCGAAGGGTCGGGAATGGGCGTGACCGCGAAATCTGTTTGTGAGAACGCGCGCGCGCTGCGCGAACAGGTGCGTTTTATTATCGCGGCGTACGATGAGCCCGCGTTGGTGGAAGAATTTATCGAGGGACGCGAAATCACAACCGGCTTGCTCGGCAACGCGCC
>JACQEA010000198.1 GCA_016200825.1 Chloroflexota bacterium
CAAGCTGGTCAACGAGATGCTTCGCGGAGTTCATAGTGAGCGAAGCGAATCTACTCAGCATGACAATGATAATTGATTCCTTTGCAAGGATTTGATCTCCGCGATTAGCCATTCCCTTTGCATCCACTGCTCAGAGGTTATGCTATAATGTTTTTTGATGCGACTCGGGCTAAAAATAAAAACGCGCTGGCAATTGCTCGCGCTCATTCTGATCACGCTCGCGACGCGCGTCTATCTGTTGCGCGAGTACGACATCGAACTTTCGCAAGATGGTTTCGATATCGTCGCCACGCTCAACGCGATTCAATCACACGGGCTCGCGTCGCTTGCCAACGAAGGCATCACGCGCCTCGTTCTGCATCCACTTTATGCTCTGCTTTTCGCCGCGTTGAAATTCATCACACCCGCGTCGTTCGATTTTTTTCTCGCGGCGCGATTGCTCTCCACATTTTTTGCCTGTGTCGCGATCCTGTTGCTGTTTGAATTTACGCGGCGCGCGTTCGGCGAAACTGCCGCGTGGATCGCCGCGCTTTTTTTCGCGTTTGCGCCGACGGTTTTGTGGGAGAGCATTGCGATTCTCAGCTCTACACTTTTTCTCGCGCTCTATCTCGCGGTTTTGGTTGCAATCCACGCGGCGCGATATCGCGTTGCCGCGCTGTGCGCGTTGCTCGCCGCGCTCACGCGATTGGAAGGTGTCGTCCTATTCGCGCTAATATTTTTCGCGATGGCGCGCGCGGGTCCGCGTCCGCGCGCGGATTGGTTCGCATTTTTTCTCGCCGCGCTTGCCGCGCCGCTCACTATTTTCGCGAGCAGTTGGGTCGTCAGTGGAAATGCGTTTGCGTTTGTGGGCGCGCAGTCCATTGCCGCGATCTGGCTGCGCTTTCTCGCGCCGGGCGATTTTCTAAAACGCGCCGCGTTTTTTCTCACGCAGTACGCGCAACTCGTTCCGGTCGGAATTGTTTGGCTCGGAATATTTGGCGCGGGATTCGCGATCTGGCGCGCGCGCGCACGCGCGGTGATGTTGTTGGTGGGAACGAGCGCGCTCTATTTAATTTTTTTTGAAACGCTCGTGTGGTTCAATTACACCACGCTCGAAACGCGCTTTTTGATGTACCCCGGTTTGCCCCTCATCGTTTTTGCCGGGGTCGCGCTCGCGCGCGCGCGCGATTTTATCGCGCCCTATACGCGCGCTGCCGCGGCCGTCGCGCTGATCGCGGCGGTCAGCGTTTTGCTCGCGCAAAGTTATCAGCAGGGCATTGCGGGCTTGGATTTTATTTACAACAGTTACACGTCGCAACGCGAAATCGCGGACGAACTCGCGCGGCGAATTCCGCCGCAACAGAAAACGAATTTGCTCGTGTATACCGGCACCGCTGGCGCGCTCGATTATTACGCGCGCGCGCGCGGCTTGCAATTTACCTACGCCGATTTTCGTTTCGCGCCGGACGAAAATCCCGAGCAGTACGTGATCGAGCAGAAAATTCAATTTGTAATTTATCCGGTCGGCAACGCGTTCGGCAAAGCGAAATATCCGTACCTCGCGCGTTTTGAAACGCAGACGCAACGCGGCGTGACGTTTCAACCGCTCACGCAATTTTCCACCACGCCGGACAATCAACTCTATAGCCTGTGGGCGGTCACGTACTAGACTTTCAGAAAAAAAATCTCACCGCAAAGACGCCAAGAACGCCAAGCGCAATTGTTCAGCCACGCATGAAAACTTCAATTCTTTTCTTTGCGCCTTTGCGGCTTGGCGGTAAAAATTATTTTGCATGTGGATAATTTATTTTACCGTTTCAAAAAACACCGGACCCAACGCGAACGCGACGCGATCCGCGGACACATTTTTTCCGACCGCGACATTCGCGGGAAAACGACCGTCTACGCTTTCTAACGCTTGCCCGGGTTGCGCGCCTTTCACGCCGATAAACGCGTGACCGCTCCGAAATGAAAATCGCAAATCATTATCCACGCCCACTTGTTTGAGCGCGTCCACCGCCTCGGGTTGCAAATTCTGCGAGACATCGTCAATCGCAACGCCCCGCGCCGACGCGATCCACGCGTCCGGTTTGTGAATCAATCGCGACGAGTTGATAGCCGCGTTTATTTTCGATCACGTTGCGCCCCGCGACAAAAATTTCGCCGAAGGAACCCGCGTTAAATCCCGCGCCCGTCGCGGCAATATCGACCGGCGCTTGCGCGCCGGTGCCGCCGATCGCGTAATCATCTTGCCGCGTCGAATCAAGCGGCGCGAGTTCGGTCGAGAACACCACTTCGTTCAAACCGTTCCGCAAAAAAATGGACGGCACGTGCAACGTTTGCGCGTTCCAACTATCCTCGCCCACAATCGGATCGAGCGCGTTGCCGTTAATGCGCACGGAAATTTTTTGTTGATAGCGCGGCGTTTGCGCGAGAAATGAAATGCGATAATCTGCGCGCGTCAACGGCAGCCACATGCGCGCGTCGGACGCGGTTGCCCAGCGATAACCAAAATTATCGGATGAAAGTTGCGCGCGCCCCCAGCCATCGTCAAAATTCAAACGCGCGAGATCCGCGCGCGCGTCCACTTGGCCGCGCGTCGCGAGCGCGGTCGTGACGCGATAGAGCGTTCGCTCGTTATCGCGAAACACTTCTTGCAGTGGAAAAATTTCCGTGACATAGGCTTGTACATTTGGATCAGTGAGCGCGCGATTGATGATGACGTGATGGATGTTGAAAAAGCGCAAAATTTCTAGCGCGGCTTCGCGATCCAACCCGCGGCGCGCCGCGTCAAGCTCTTGCCCCGTCTCCAGCGCGACAATGGAATTCAACACCGGCAGTTCGTTGAAATATTGAAATTTGAATTGCGGACTGCGCGACGTGGTTCCGCCGAGCAAGCGTTTGAGATGCGCGGATTGAAAAAATTGCGCGCGCGGATCCAATTTGCCTTGCACCGTTACACTGCTGCGCCATCCGAGCGGCAGTTCGAGAATCGCGAAATCGCCGGGGTCATCGCGAAATTGTTCGTACACCGCGGGCGCGCGCAGATCGGTCAACGGAAGCGGCAACGCGAGTTGTTCGAATAACGCGATCACTGCGACGGCGGCAAAAATTTTTGCGCGATTTGTTTCGCGCGCGCGCCGCGCCAATTCCGCCGCGCCGTAACTCGCCGCGAGCGCGAGCGTCATGACAAAGAGCGCGTTGAAGCGAATCGGAAAGCGCGTGGCTTTAAGAATTGGAATTTGTTGCGCGAGCGCAAACGGCATCGGCAGACTCGTCGTCGCGCCAAAAATTGAGAGCGCGGGTCCGAGCATCAACAACGCAAAAATAAACGCGAGCGCGCCCCACGCGCGCGCGGCGCGAAATCGCGCGACGCTCCAGATCGTGAGCGCGAGCGGAATAAATCCGGCGAACGAATAATTGATCGTTTGAAACGGAAGATTTTGCGTCAGCCGTCCGAGCAGGGGATTGATGGACGCGGGCAGAAAAAATCCGAACAAGTCGGCGGAAAGAATGGGCGTGCGCGGCGCGTTGAGCGTCCAATAATCGCCAAAGCGATCCACATCCGCGATGATGTCCAACCACAACGGCGCGAGCGCGATCAGCGCGACGAACGCGAGCGCGGCGAAAAAAATCAGAACGGAACGCGGCGACACGCGCGAAAATTCAACCGGCGGACGGCGCATCTCGTACACGCGCCAACCCAAATACAGCGCGGTAAGCACAATCAGAAACGCGGCGAGTGAAATTTCCGTCCACGCGGTCAACGCGAGATACAGACCCGCCATCGCGCCGGATTTGAGCGCGCGGCGCGGCGATTCGAGCGCGCGAATAAGATAGAAAAAATAAAACGGCATCCATTGATTGGCGACGAGTTCGGGTCTGCCCAGCGCGACATAGTTGAGATGATAACTGCCCAATCCGTACAGCGCGCCGGCAAACAGCGCGGCGCGCTCATCCAAGCGCGCGCGGTGCAAACGATCGCGCGCGAGCAGATACATTCCAAACGCGCTGAGGGTCAGCGAAAAAATTACGAGCGCGTTATTCGCGGCGATGAGATTCGTCGTGAATTGAATTGGCAGAGAGAGCAAACCGTTGAAGAGCGTCAGCGTGTACGCGACGAGATCAATGCCGACCGGATAAAAAAGATAATCGGTCGCGAGCGGTGAGACGCGCAAATTGAAAATGGAATATTTGACCCACCACAAATTCCACGCGAGCGTTGGCGCGTCGGTTTCCACGCCCGCGACGTGCGTCGAAAAATTTGAGATGAGCGGAAAGGTCAACGCGAGCGCGAGCGCGCTGTAGGCGAGGAGAATAAAAAAATCGCGGCGAGGATTCATAGGCAATAGACTTTATGCGAAACACTTGCACCTGCGGCAAGTGCAGGTGTAATTTTTACCGCCAAGCCTGTCCTGAACGAAGTGAATGGAACGCCACGTGCGCGAAGAAAAAAATGATAGCGTCATTGCGAGGAGCAGATTCGCTTCGCTCACTGTAAACTCCGCGACGAAGCAATCTCCAAGTGCGTCTGGGGATTGCCTCGCGGAGTTCATACTGAGCGAAGCGAACGTGCTCGCAATGACGTTTC
>JACQEA010000199.1 GCA_016200825.1 Chloroflexota bacterium
AGACGCAAAGATGGAAACGTCATTGCGAGCGAAGCGAGGCAATCCCCAGATGCACTTGGAGATTGCTTCGTCGCGGAGTTTACAGTGAGCGAAGCGAATCTGCTCCTCGCAATGACGCTATCATTTTTTCCTTCGCGCGCTTGGCGTTCCATTCACTTCGTTCAGGACAGGCTTGGCGGTAAAAATTATTTCGCATGAAGTCTAATAAATCATTTCTCCATTTACAAACGCGCGCGTGCGCGGATCGCGCGGGGAGTGAAAAAAAATATCCGCCTTCGCGACTTCGATCAAATGTCCATCCAACAACAAGCCCGCGCGCGTCGCCAGCCGTTTCGCTTGAAAGACGTTATGCGTGACCAACACAATCGTCGCGCCGTTTGCGCGATGCAAATCTTGCGCGATTTTTTCAATTCGACTAACATTGTATGGGTCAAGGTTTGCGGTTGGCTCGTCCAACAACAGCACGTCCGGCGCGATCACCAACGCGCGCGCGAGCGCGACGCGCTGAATTTCTCCGCCGCTCAACGTGCGCGCGTTGACGGACGCGAATTCTTGCAATCCTACCAGTTCTAACGCGCGATCAATGCGCGCGGGGTCGTGGATACCGCGCCAATTCAAACCCGACGCGATGTTATCGCGCACCGACGCGTTGAGCAATAACGGACGTTGGAACACCATCGCGATCCTGCGCCGCGCGTCCAACGGCGCGGCAATTCCATTCGCGCGATTGTTTTCAAATTCAAGCGCGCCTTGATCGGACGATTCGAGAAACGCGAGCAAGCGCAACAACGTGCTTTTGCCCGCGCCGCTGGGACCCACGAGCGCGAAAATTTCGCCGCGCTCGATCGTGAGTGAATCAATCGCGAGCACTTGGCGATTGCCGTAAAATTTTTGAATGTTGCTGAGGCGAAAAATAATGCGATTGTCCAAGTTTAATCTTTCAACGTCATTGCGAGGAGGCGTCCTGAGCCGACGAAGCAATGACGTGAGTTGGAGTTGCTTTGCCGTTGTCGCTCTTTGCTTTCTAACCTACTGCGCGCCCGCGCAACCCGCGCTCGTCGTTTCCGCCGCGTCCGATTTGCAAAACGCGTTCACGGAACTGGGCGCGGCATTTGAAAACGAAACGGGCGCGCACATCGCGTTCAATTTTGGATCGAGCGGCTTGCTGGCGCAACAAATCGCGCAAGGCGCGCCGGTGGATTTATTTGCGTCCGCGAATCGCGCGTACGTGGACGATCTCGCCGCGCGCGGAATTATTTTTTCCGATTCGGTGCGCGTCTACGCGCGCGGCCGCATCGTTCTGCTCGCGCGCGATGCAACCGTTCAATCGCTTGCCGATCTCGCGCGCGCGGACATCGCGCGCATTGCCATTGCGAATCCCGAGCACGCGCCGTACGGGGTTGCCGCGCGCGAAGCAATGCAGAACGCGGGCGTATGGCAAACCGTTCAAACCAAAATGGCGCTGGCGGAAAATATTCAGCAGGCGAAACAATATTTCGATACGGGCAATGTGGACGCGGCGATTATCGCGCAATCGCTCGTCCGGGATGATCCGCGCGCGATTTTGATTCCGCAAGAATTGTATCGTCCGTTGGATCAAGCCATCGGCGTGGTCAAAAATTCGCGGAATGAAAAAACCGCGCGCGCTTTTGCCGATTATATCATAAGCGCGCGCGGACGCGCGGTGTTGCAGAAATTTGGATTTGAAATACCGTAGGGGCGAGGCATTCGCGCAATCGCGACTCTCGAAAATCCTGACTGGTCAATTCGAATCGTAAGTCATTGAATCCAATTTTGGCGAATGCCTCGCCCCTGCAAGAATTCCGGCATTACGTCGCGGGCGAAGGTCTCCATTTGTTGCAACATTATTTTCAAATCGGTCTGCGGAAAAAACAAAACGGGATAAGCCAATCCCACCGCGCGATATTCTTGCAACGCTTGACGCACGTCATCGAGCGTGCCGGTCAAACGTCGGCGCGTTTCGCCGGTAGAAGTTGTAAAAATCGCGGGCTTGGTCGGATCGAG
>JACQEA010000200.1 GCA_016200825.1 Chloroflexota bacterium
CGGTAAAGATATCGAAATTGCTTTCGACGAATTGCTGATTGGAACCGGCAAAACGCCGAACACTGCTGGTCTTGGATTAGAAAAGGCGGGAGTTGTGTTATCCAACGGCGGAGCGATTAAAGTCAACGCGTACTATCAAACAAACGCGCCGCATATTTACGCCGTCGGCGACGCGGCGGATTTGCCCAAACGCTTGGAGACGACCGCCGGCAAAGAAGGATCGTTCGCGGCGTTGAATGTAATCACCGGCGTCAACAAATCCAAATTAGATTACGCGCTCGTCCCATCCGTCGTGTTCACTGATCCAGCCGTCGCGGATGTCGGCTTGCTCGATGAAGAAGTCCCCGCGCACGGATTGCGTTGTATGTGCGGCACGGTTTATTTGAACAAACTGCCGAAATCGCGCGTGATTAAAGATCCGCGCGGCGCGATCAAAATGGTCGCCGAAGAAAAATCCGGTCGCATCGCGGGGATTCACATCCTCGCGCCGCACGCCGAGGAGCTGATCAACGCGGCAATGTATATCGTGCGCGCGCGGATGACGATTGACGACGTGATAGATTCGCTCACCGTTTTTCCAACTATGTCCGAAGCGATCAAACTCGCGGCACTCTCGTTCCGGACGGATATTGATCGAATAAGTTGTTGCATCTGATTGTGGAAAAAGAAATCTATTTTATCTTGACGCCGCGCGGCAGATGTGCTAATATCAGCGCGCAACCCGGCGACACCGAAAGATCGAGGAGGTGTCGCAATGTTCATGTTCAAAATTTTCCATCCGCGCATCCTGTTGGCGTCGATCGCGATCGTCGCGCTCAGCGCGTCGGCGTGTACACGCGAAAAACCCGCGTCCCCTCTGCCAACTCCAACTCTGGCTGCGATTGACATCGCGACGCAAGCCGCGCCAACTCTTTTTTCACTCGCGACGCCGGTCGCAACGGCGCCTTTGCTTTTTTTTACTCCACCCGCGATCACGAGCGCGACTGAAACACCCAGTGGTCCGCCCGCGCCGCCAACTTCGCAACCGCCGGTGACCGTCATCACAACCATTGTAACCAATACGCCGAGCGCGCCGACAATTGGATTGATTACACCCACCGCAAATCCCGGAACGTATATCGTGCAACTGGGCGATTGGCTAAACAAAATCGCAATCCAGTTTGGTGTTTCCGCGCAAGCGCTTATCGCCGCGAATCCGGGTTTGAATCCAAATCTAATTTATCCCGGACAAACTTTGCGCATTCCAACTACCAGCGCGGGAATTTCCACCTCAACACCCAGCGCGATTGGCGCGACGCCGGTGCCCAGCTTGCCCACCACGTACACCGTTCAGCGCGGCGATTGGTTGTACGCCATTGCGCGCAAATTTAATTTGAGCGTCGCCGCGTTACAAAACGCGAATCCCGGCGTAAACATCAACGTACTTTATCCCGGACAAACCATCAATATTCCAAGCGCCGCGACCGCATCTACTCCGAATGCGTCCACCAAACCAAACAGTTATACGATTCGCGCGGGTGATACGCTGTACTCTATCGCGGTTCGATTTAGCACCACGCCGTACGCGCTGCAAATCGCGAATCACTTGACCAATCAGAATTTTATTTATCCGGGCCAAGAGTTGATCATTCCGAAATAAAGTATGACGCAAAAAATTCTCAAGAGCGAATATCCTTATCGCGGCCATATTTTGAACTTGCGAATTGATCAAGTTCAAATTGACGACGACACCGCGCGTCACTATGTCCGCGAAGTGGTCGAGCATCGCGGCGCAGTCGCAATCGTCGCGGTGGATGCGCGCGAACGCGTGTTACTCGTCCGGCAATTTCGCTCAGGACCTCAAGCCGATACGTTGGAGTTGCCGGCGGGCACGCTGGAATCGGGCGAAGACCCGGCGCAATGCGCGGCGCGCGAATTAAAAGAAGAGACCGGTTATGTTGCCGCGCGTTGGCGTTCGCTTGGATCGTTTTACACTAGCCCCGGCTATTGCACCGAAAAAATTTATCTCTTCCTCGCCAAAAAATTAATCGGATTGCGCGCAACGCCGGAAGAAGATGAATCCATTCAAGCGGAATGGGTTTCGCGCGCGCAGGCGCGCGGAAAAATAAAACGCGGCGAAATTATGGACGCCAAAACGATTATCGGTTTGCAATATCTCGCGGCAACCCAAAGAAGGTCGCGATGATCGTCGCGTGGGGAGATGCAATTGGCTTGCGACCATTTCACGATCCGATCAGCGAAACGGAAATCGCGCAGTTGTACGCGTGGAGCCGCGATGCGGAACTTTTGCAATTGAGTGGTGGATCGCGCTCGGAACTTTCACTTACTGAATTCGCGGAACGTCTGCGCCATGATCATCGCGCGGCCGATCCCAATCGGCAAGTGTTTATGATTCTCACGCGCGCCGGCAAACTAATTGGTCGCATCGGCTGTTTCGCGATTGATCCCGAATCGCATTCCGGCGAATTGGGAATTGTAATCGGCGACCGCGATTTTTGGGGACGCGGGTATGGACGTGACGCGGTCATTACGTTGTTGCGACATTTGTTCACGACCACATCGCTCCAGCGCGTGTATCTTTTTACGTTTCAAGAGAATGTGCGCGCGCAAAAAGCGTTTGCCGCGTGCGGTTTTCGCAATATGGGAACCGCGCGAAAATTTCTGCCCGACCTCGGCGAGTTCGACGGAATCGAAATGGAAATTACGCGCGCGGAATTTTCCGCGAAACATTCGCGCCCCGCTTCAATCTTGCCCCGCGCATCGGAAATGACGAACGCGTGATGCTCGCCCGCCAGCGACGCGTTCTTTTATTTGTCTTCCTCGTTTTTATTTTTGCTCCCAATTCGCGCGCGCTGTATGAAGGCATTTTTTATTATTTGCGCGATGCGATTCCGTATTCCTCAACGCGTGTCAAACCAATTGATCCGAGTGGTCGCTACGCCGCGCTGTACGAATTGGTGCGTCTGCGCAACGCCGACCGATTTCGTTTTCTGAACGCGCAACTCGGCGCGCTGAATTTAAATCTCGAACAAATTTCGATCCCCCAATCACAAACCCCGAATCTATTTGTTACAATTGACCGCGACACACCCGTGACGATTTTCGTCGCGCACTATGATAAATTGTACGACGACACCGCGTATCAAGGCGCGTCGGACAACAGCGCGGCGGTGAGCGTTTTACTCGCGGCGGCAAAAGAATTCGCGCGGCGCGGCGAGACGCGCCATCTCGCGTTTCTTTTCACGGCAGAAGAAGAGCGCGGGTTGCGCGGCGCGGCGGCGTTTGTCGAATATGCGCGCGCACACAATCTGCAAATCCGCGCGCTGATTAATTTCGATAACCTCGGGCGCGGGAATCTCGCGATCCGTCCGCTCGCGGAAATTCCTGGCTTTGTTTTTTGGCTGCCGTTTATTGGCGACATCACGTTTGACGGCGCGCAATTCCGCGCGACTGCGCCGTACCCGCGCGCCAACGCGCAACTCGCGCAATTGCTTGCACGACTCCAACCGGACATCGTGATGTATGAACGATTCACCGCGCGCGGCGATGCAAATGTGTTCGCGGCAAATGGCTTTGATACTGTCGCGATCAGCGGCGACGATATGTATTATCTTCAGCAAACATGGCACACGTACGCGGATCGAATCGAATTGCTGGATGAAAAAAATTTAGATGCGGCGTATGAAATGATTATGCGATTCCAACCCCCGCGTGATTGACGACGGAAATAAGATAAGATAGAATAAGCGCGAGGTGAAAGATGGCAGCACATACACCTGAACTCAAGCGATTGCGGAATGATGTTCAAACGCTAAAGAAAAAAGTTGCGGCGTTGGAACGCAAAAACAAAAAGAGAAGCACGGTCCCGCGTAAGAAATCGCCTTCACTCCACGCGACTACTGATCCTTTGCAAAAATTCATTGGCGCGTTCGACAGCAAGGGTTCCGATTGGGTGGAGAAGCATGATCGTTATCTCGGTGAAAATTTGTTGAAGGAACTGCGGGGCAGTGCAACGGATGCCTGAAATTTTTGTTGACACATCGGGTTGGGGCTGTTTAGTTGATCGCTCGCAGAATTTACATACGCCAGCAGTCGAGATTTACGAAGCAGCGCGCACAAATAATCAACGCTTGTTCACGACAAACTACATCATTGCTGAACTTGTCGCGTTGCTGACAAGTCCATTACGGATTCCACGCCAGAAAATTATTGAATTCATTCAGAGTTTGAGAGCGTCACCTTTCGTGGAAATCCTTCATGTTGATCCAGAAACTGATGCTGAGGCGTGGAAATTGTTAGCAGACCGCCCTGATAAAGAATGGAGTCTGGTGGACTGCTCCAGTTTTGTTGTGATGCAATCGCTCGGCATTACCGAGGCATTGACGACCGATCGCAATTTTGAGCAAGCCGGTTTGGTGCGTTTGCTAAAATGATCACGCGAA
>JACQEA010000188.1 GCA_016200825.1 Chloroflexota bacterium
CAAAACGGCTTTGGCTTTTTTCGCACAAGGCGCGCCGCGTCAGCCGCTGTCCGAAAAAACATTTCTCTCCCAAAATTTTTCTTCACTTGAATCCATCGTCCGCGAATTTTTGGCGGGACGAACGGAACGCATCGCGTCCGCCAGTTTTGGCGTGGCGGGAGCAGTGCTTGACGACAAAGCCAAAGTGACGAATCTCAATTGGATCGTTGACGCGAATTCTCTCAGCCAAACGATTGCCGCGCCCGTCTATCTCCTGAACGATCTTGAAGCGATTGCGCGCGCCGTTCCGCATCTAAACGAAAAAGATTTGGAAACGCTGAACGTGGGCGAATCGCAACTGCGCGCACCGATCGCGGTGATCGCGCCGGGAACCGGTTTGGGTGAAGCGTTTTTGGTTTGGGATGGCGCGCGTTATCGCGCGCACGCGTCGGAGGGTGGGCACGCCGATTTTGCGCCGACGAATGAAATCGAATTGGAATTGCTCAAATATCTTTTGCCGCGTTTGGGGCATGTGAGTTATGAACGGGTTTGCTCCGGACGCGGGTTGCCAAATCTGTATGCGTTTCTGAAAGATAGCGGGCGTTTGGTTGAACCGGATTGGCTGCGCGATAAATTATTACCGGCGAGCGATGCGACTCCGATCATCATTGAGTACGCAACCGAGAACAAAGCGGAGATTTGCGCGGCATCGCTCGAACTTTTTATTTCGATTCTCGGCGCCGAAGCGGGCAATCTCGCGCTGAAATTCCTTGCGACGAGCGGCGTTTATTTGGGCGGCGGTATCCCGCCGCGCATCGTGACGCAACTCAAAGCGAAAAATTTTTTCCAATCCTTTACGCGCAAAGGACGATTTTCGGAACTGCTCGCGCGCATTCCCATTCATATCATCGTTAATCATCACGCGGCGCTCTTCGGTGCGGCGTGGCGCGCGACTGAAAATGAATAGTGATTAGTTTGGATTGGGAGTGGCTAATCGCGCAGAGATCAAATTCTTGCGGAGAGATCAAGTGTCATTGTCATGCTGAGCGAAGCGAAGCATCTCGTTGACTCGTTTGGCTTCGAAGTGCATAACGAGATTCTTCGCTCCCTTCGGTCGCTCAGAATGACATTTTAACTTTCCCTTTTTGAATGAATAAATACCTCTTCGAGTTTAGCCAATCCCTTTGGATTCTCGTTCTTGACAATAGAGGCGACCCTGTGTAACATTGCGGCAATAAAATTAGCGAACGAAACTATAAGCAACGTCCCCACGTAAGAATTCATAGATAATTCCAGATTCGCGGAAAATCCGCGCAGGAAGGGGAAAATCATGTCACAGCAAGGAAGTAATCGCGGTTTAATTGTCCTCGTCGTCGTGCTCGTTGTCGCGCTCATTGGCGCGATTTGTGTTGGCGCCGGTTTGTTGATCATATTTCTCAATCAAGGCAACACCGGTACCGCTCCGGTCGCGCAAGCAACTGCGGTACCGGGCACGACCAGCGTCGCGCCGACGCGCGCGCCTTCATCGTCCGGCACCACGAGCGCGAATTCATTGCGCTTGCCCGGTAGCGGCGATCCACCGACACTTGATCCGGCGCTAACGTCGGACGCGGAATCCGCCGTGTATGTTGTGGAACTTTTCAGCGGTCTGGTCACGCTCGATCAAAATCTCAAAGTCGTTCCGGATCTCGCGGAAAAATGGGAAGTAAGCGATGATCGCAAAACGTACACATTCACATTTCGCAAGGACGCAAAATTTCACGATGGTCGTCCCGTGACCGCGCAAGATTTCAAATATTCGGTCGAGCGCGCGGCAAATCCCGCGACCACTTCGCCAACGGCCGATACGTACCTCGGCGATATTGTTGGCGTCAAAGATAAGTTGAATCGCAAAGCGTCCGCGGTCAGCGGCGTCGTCGTGGTAGATGATTACACGCTCAAGATCACCATTGATTCGCCGAAAACTTATTTTATCGCCAAGCTGACATTCCCGACCGCATTCGTTGTGGACAAAAACAATGTCGAACGCGGCGGACGAACGTGGACGGACAAACCGAACGGAACGGGTCCCTTTAAATTAAAAGAGTACGTGCGCGGTCAACGCATCATCCTCGCGCGTAACGAAAACTATTATCTCGACCCCAAA
>JACQEA010000189.1 GCA_016200825.1 Chloroflexota bacterium
GTGCGTCCTTGCGCGTGTTTGAATTTCGCGCCGACCGAAAGTTCTTCAAAAAATTTTCCAGCCATTCGAACTCCATTTGTTCATTTGTAATTTGTTCATTGGGCATTGGCTCATTGAATTATTCAATTTCCACCAACACTTGCTCTCTCTCAACCAAATCCCCTGGCTTGACCAACATTTCCGCGATTCGTCCCGCGCGCGGCGCGAGAATGCGAATCTCCATCTTCATCGCCTCGATCAAAATCAACAGTTGCGTTTTTTCCACCGCGTCGCCTGCTTTCACCAACACCGCGCGCACTTGCGCGGGCATTGGCGCGCGCAAAATATTTTCGTCCGACTGCGCGTGGAGTTCGCTCCGTTCGCCACGCGCGTCGATCTCGAAAACAAACGTCCTGCCGCGCCAATGCACCCAGCGCCGCGCACCCTCGCGCGCGATATACACGCGATCAACCGCGTTGTCAACTGTGAATTCTAATTCATCCCCGGCGCGATTCAACGCGCGCGCGGAAAAAATTTTGCCTGCGATGTGCGCGCGAAATCCATTGCCATCTTTTTCCAACTCGAACGCGATGCGCTCTGCGCCGACGCGGTAGACGAACTTCATTCCGCCATTCCGATTCTAAATCCATCCGCGCGCTGCCACGGATTGTACGGATCAACCGTTGTCATTCGAGATTCGGCCGCGTCATTCTCACCGCGCAGCTCGTCCAGCACCGCGGCGATCAACGCGGGCGGCGGAATTTCCGCGCGCGGTTTCCAATCCGCAAAATTTTTTTCGATAAACGCGGTCGTCGCCTCGCCGCGCTGAAATTCGGAATGCGCGAGCGCGGCTTGCAGAAATTCGATATTCGTCATCACGCCCAACAGCACATAATCGCGCAAGGCGTTTTGCATTTTGTGAATCGCCGCGGCGCGCGATTCCGCGTGCACGATCACTTTGGCGAGCAACGGATCGTAATGCACGGTCACCGCGTCGCCGCGCGTCACGCCCGCATCGACGCGTACGCCAGGTGCGCGCGGTTCGATCGCTTGCAACAACGTGCCGGTCGCGGGCAAAAAATTATTTGCCGCGTCTTCCGCGTACACGCGGCATTCGATCGCGTGCCCGCGCGGTTGTAGGGGCGAGTCTTGTGCTCGCCTCTGAGACGCAAACGCAATCGGCTCGCCGCTCGCGATTCGAATCTGCCATTGCACCAGATCAACGCCGGTCGTCATTTCCGTGATCGGGTGTTCCACTTGCAGGCGCGTGTTCATTTCCAAAAAATAAAATGCGCGCGTCGTTGGGTCAACGATGAATTCAATCGTCCCGGCGTTTTCATAATTCACCGCGCGCGCCGCGGCGACCGCTGCCGCGCCTATCGTCGCGCGTAATTTTTCATCCAACAATGGCGACGGCGTTTCTTCGATAATTTTCTGATGCCGGCGTTGAATCGAACACTCGCGTTCAAACAGATGAATCGTCTCACCGTGCGCGTCGGCGAGAATTTGAAATTCAATGTGCCGCGCGTGGGGAATAAATTTTTCCAGAATCAATCGCGCGTCGCCAAACGCGTTGTGCGCTTCACGCCGCGCGGACGCGAGCGCGTCCGAAAATTCCGCGCGCGCCGCGACGACGCGCATTCCTTTTCCACCGCCGCCCGCCGCGGCTTTGACCAAAATCGGATAACCGATTTTTTCCGCCGCGCGCCCGAGCGACGCGTCGTCGTCTGCGTCGTGATAACCGGGAATGATCGGGACGCGATTTTTTTGCATCCGCGCGCGCGCCGCGGCTTTATCGCCCATCGCGCGAATGCTTTCCGCGCGCGGTCCGATGAATACCAGTCCCGCGTCGCGCACGGCTTGCGCGAAATCCGCGTTCTCGGACAAGAAACCGTAGCCCGGATGAATCGCCTGCGCGTTAGTTTTTTTCGCGGCGGCAATTATTTTTTCAATGTTCAAATACGATGCGCGGAGTTCCGCGCCGCCGATCTGAATTGCCGCGTCAGCAACGCGCGTGTGCAACGCGCGGCGATCTGCGTCGGAATAAATCGCGATAGTTTGAATTTGCAGTTCGCGGCACGCGTGAATGATCCGCACGGCGATCTCGCCGCGATTGGCAATTAATATTTTTTCAAACATCAATAATTAACCACAAAGACACCAAGGCACAAAGAAAAAATAAATCTGGTGTCTTTGTGTCTTGGTGGTAGATTTTTATTTACATTCGAAAAACTCCATACTTGGTCTCTTGAATCGGAGCGCCAAGACAAACTGATAATGCTAATGCCAATACATCGCGCGTCTGCGCGGGATCGAGAATGCCGTCGTCCCACAAGCGCGCGGTCGAATAGTACGGATTCCCTTCGCGTTCATATTTTTCCAACGTCGGGCGCATAAATTCTTTTTGTTCCTCCGGCGTGAGCAACGCTTTGCCTTCGCGCGCGAGTTGATCTTGTTTGATCGTCAACAAAACCTGCGCGGCTTGCTCGCCGCCCATCACGCTAATGCGCGCGTTGGGCCACATCCATAAAAATCGCGGCGCATACGCGCGACCGCACATGCCATAATTTCCCGCGCCAAAACTTCCGCCGATGATAATCGTCAGTTTCGGCACTTGCGCGTTTGCAACCGCGTGCACCATTTTTGCGCCGTCCTTCGCGATGCCTCCGGCTTCGTACGCTTTCCCGACCATA
>JACQEA010000190.1 GCA_016200825.1 Chloroflexota bacterium
CGCGCTCTGATCAATCCACGCGGTGATGCCGTATTCTTCCAAAGAATATTTGAGTTTGATCGCGAAATCTTGATCTTTACGCGAGTAACTAAAAAATAAATCGGTTGGCATCTCAACGCCTCCTGCGATTGCCCCGCTGCGAATCGCCTTGCACTTATTTTACTCTCGCCGCTTGCCTTGTCAATGATTGAAAAAACGCGGGAGCGGCTAAACTCGCAGAGATCAAATTCTCGTAGAAGGAACAAGTATCATTGTCATGCTGAGTAGATTCGCTTCGCTCACTATAAACTCCGCGAAGCATCTCGTTGACTCGTTTGATTTCAAAGTGCATAACGAGATTCTTCGGTCGCTCCGCTCCCTCAGAATGACATTGTAACTTTTCTTTTCTGAACGAATAATTATCTCTTCGATGTTAGCCACTCCCACAACCCAATCACACCACTTTGTACACCGGCAGATCCACATCCGGATCCGTTTCGTCATTCACCATCATTTGACCCAACTGCTCGCCGAATTCTAACAAACGCGGAATCGCGGATACATCGTCTATTGAAATTTGCGGAATCGCGATTTGAAAGCGGCGAAAATCCAAACCGTCGAACAATTGCGCGACGACGCGCGATTGTTGATCGTTCGCGTCAGACAAGAGCGCGTCCACCAGCGGCATAATCCATTGAAACGAAACCAATTTGTCCGGCGCGCCCAGCGGCATGCCCGCGCTCTCCTCCGCCAATTTGCCGGTGCCGACGCTAATCAGCGTCGTCTCTTCCGGTTTCCAATTCAAAACAAAACGCGCTTCGTACGCCGCGATAAACGCGGGATTGCCAAAACTGCCCGCGCCGCCATCGGTGTATCGCCCTTCAATCACCGGAAAAAATGTGGGCGCGGCGGCGCTGGCGAGAATCGCCGTCGTGATCGGCATCGCGCGATATTCTTTCTTATGCGGCTTGATGAATCGCGTGCGCGATTCGTGCAGATCGCGCGTGACGATCACCAGATCGAATTTGCGCGCGTCGGTCCACAGATCGCCCATCGTTTTCATTTGCGACGCCGCGTCCAATTCTTCGCGCAACGCCGTGTTGGGATAACGATAGGTAAAGAAGGGCCAAAAGGTAGAGCGAAAAGTTTTTTGAAAAATTCGCGGCGCGATATTGCGATAGAGTTGCGTTAAATCCGCGGCGGATTTATTCAGCGCGATTCCCGCCGCGATGACACTGCCCGTTGAAGTGCCCGCGGTGAGTTCGCACACCTCGCCTAATTTTTTTCCGAGCGCGGTCTCCAACACTTCCAACGCGCGCGTCACCATCACGCCGCGCAGACCGCCGCCATCCAGTGCGAGGGCAACATGTTTGCGTAACGATTTCATTTTTCACTCCTTTGGCCGCGCTCACCGCGGCTGAAAATGTTTCCGCAAAAATTCCAACACGACGCGATCAATGCGCGCGCCGTCGAGCAAACGATCCTCTAAATTTTCCACGCCCGCAAATTCGCGGAATGCCGCGCGCGACGCGTCGTCCCACGCGCCATTCACCGCGCCGCGATAATATCCGCGCGTCCCCATCATCACTTGCAACTCGCGCGCAATGTTCGCGTCCAGCGCGAGAATGTCTTGTGCGCGCGTCTTGCCGAGATACAAGTGATGCAAATCTACAAGCCGCGTCAGTTCTTCAATCGGCGCGGGATGATCGTCCACGCGTAAATCAATATAGCGATCGTTGAAGCCCGCGTAGCCGCCTTTGGCGCGCACCACGAGCAACGCCGCGCTTTCTTGGCCGCGTTTATCGCCGCCCGCGCGTTGACCCGCCGCTAACGCCGCGAGCAAACGCGGCGCGAGATCACCGCGCGTATTTTCAAAAGTTTCCGCGAGCGCGTCCACCACGCCCGCGCCCGCGAGAATATTTCCCTGCGCCGCGTAATTTTTTCCGACGCGACCACCCGCCCACGCAAAACATTTTTTGCCGGTGTACGAAAACGCGCGTCCGCGCGCGTCTACGATTCCAAATTGGCGCATCTCGCGATCTTTATCGGAGGCGACGAGCGCGTTCGCAATCGCGCGCGGGGTCGCGCCGCGTTTCAATTGCGCGAGCGCGCGCGGTCCGTACGCTGTGTTGGCGTACGACTGTGTCGCAATCGCGCCGACGCCCGCGCGCGCAAACGGCACGACCGCGCCGACCGCGAGAAATTTTGATTCGACCGCGATGCCGAGATCGCCGTTCGATGGATCATACGCAACGATAGAAAATGTGGAGGGGTTCATGGATCACGTCTCAGGTTACAAGTTACAGGTCGCAGGTGGTTGCATCGCTTGTGACTTGAGACTTGCGACTAGAATTTGTATCCGAATTTCCGCAATAAATCTTTGCGCCATTGCACGCCCGCGTCATCTTCAACACCCTTTGGTGATGCGCCGTCAATCACACCTAAAATTCCGCGCCCTTGTTCCGTTTCCGCGACGATCACTTCTACGGCATTCGCGGTCGCGCAAAAAATATTTACCACTTCGGACACGTTTTTGATCGCGGGCAAAACGTTGATCGGAAAAAATCCCGCGCCAAGAAATACGATGAACGCGTGGCCCGCGCCAATCGCGCGCGCGTTTTTTGTCGCGAGTTGAATCAGCGCGTCGTCCGTTCCGCTGGCGCGCACGAGCGTATGCCCCGATGCTTCGCAAAACGCGAGTCCGAATTTGATGTTCGGCACGGCGTTGACGAGCGCTTCGTGAATGTCTTCGACGGTTTTGATGAAGTGCGATTGACCAAGAATTAAATTCAACGCGTCAGGATTTTCGATGCGGATAGATTTTATTTCCATAGAAAAATCTTCTTTGCCACAGAAACACACAGAAGGTCACAGAAAAAAATTCCGTGTGTTTCTGTGTGATTCTGTGGCTGATTATGGAATCACGCGCCGCGTCCATTCCATCGGATCCACGTACTCGCCATTCACCCACATACTCCAATGCAAATGCGGACCGGTTGACAAACCCGTACTGCCA
The DNA here is from genome assembly GCA_016200825.1 of Chloroflexota bacterium. Lineage (GTDB taxonomy): Bacteria > Chloroflexota > Anaerolineae > UBA4142 > UBA4142 > JACQEA01. The sequence continues at coordinate 2,996 of JACQEA010000190.1, forward strand.
ACTTTTCCAATCAATTCGCCGGGCTCGATCATTTTTCCAACCGGCACATTAATTTCCGATAAATGATAAAAGCCGCTGAACACGCCGAGCCCGTGATCGATCAGAATTAAATTTCCGCGCACTTGAGTTTTTTGCGCGAACACCACACGTCCGCGCGCGTCCGCATAAACTGGATCGCCAAGTTTCATTCCGAAATCTGTGCCTTCATGCCCGCACGCGCCGACAGGTCCGCCGTTGTACGATCGCCGCGTGCCGAAAAATTCGGTGACCGTGCCAAACACCGGTTGACGAAACGCGCCGCTCCACAATCGCGCGGGCGTAAATTGCGCGACGATTGCCGCGACCTGATCGCTTTCGCGTTTCACCAGCGCGCTGTCGTTCAAGATCGCGCTCGCGGCGGGAGGTAGCGTGAGATAATCCACCGGAAACGCGGTCACACTAACGGCAAAAGAATTTTTTTCGGACGAGGTTTGCGCGTCGCTGTCCGTCATCGTTACCGCGAGCGCGCTCGGACCGATTTTCGCGCACCGTGACACGCCGACGAGCGCGTAAAAAAATCCAGCCGCGCGCGTCAGCGGAATTATTTTGTCGTTGTACGTGAGCGATGCGGCCGAAAGATTTGCGCGCGCGAGTTGAATGAAAAGCGTGCCGCCTTGCCGCGCCGCTTGCGGTTCGAACGCGAGTCCCTCTTTTAACGCGGCCGTCGCGCCGGGAATCGCGAGCGGCTGACCGACGACAATTAGATTAGGATTGGCAATGCCGTTTAATTCCGCGAGCGCGCGCGGTGTCGCGCCGAATTTTATCGCGATGGCGTAGAGCGAATCGCCGGGTTGAACAATGTACGCGCGCGCGGCGGCGATATTGTTGGCGGAAGGGACGAGCAATTTTTGTCCGACGAGAATCGTATCGGAGGTGAGGTTGTTGAGTTTTTTCAGCGCGGCGACGGTCGTTTGATAACGCGCCGCGATCGTGAAAAGGGTATCGCCGGATTGCACGACGTACGTGGTGGGATTATCACGCGGCGGCGCGGCAGAAACATTGTTTACTGCCGAGAACGCAAAGAGCGCAGAGAGAATAGCAAAAATAATTTTTGCGCGCATTGTGCGCGTATTATAACAAAGAATGCGCCAAAGCGGTAGCGCAACGCATTGCCAAAATAATTTCGTTGGAGTAGAACGGAATCGCTGAAAAACAAGAGGCGAGCCGCGGTCACTCTTTGATCATTTCTAGAAACGCGTCCAGCACACGTGGATCGAAATGCATGCCACGCAAACTTTTGATATGTTCCAACGTTTTCTCTTTACTCCACGCCTTGCGATACAGACGATCCGATGTGAGCGCGTCATACACATCCACCACCGCAAAAATTCTCGCCAGAAGAGGAATTTGCTCGCCTTTCAATCCACGCGGATAACCGCCGCCGTCCCATTTTTCATGATGCGCGTACGGAATGTCCAGCGCTGGGCGCAAAAAATCAATTGGCGCGAGCAAATCAAACGCATATACAGGATGCCGCCGCATCATTTCCCATTCCACGTCCGTGAGCGCGCCCGGCTTGAGCAAAATCTGATCCGGAATTCCCATTTTACCAATATCGTGTAGGAGCGCGCCGCGCCGAACGTGCACCAATTCTTCTTCACGGATTCCCATCGCGCGTGCGAGCGTCAGCGTCATTTCTGTGACGCGCAGAGTGTGCCCTTCGGTTTCTTTATCGCGCAGATCAAGCGCGCGCGACCAGCCCTCAATGGTTCTGTCGTACGCTAAGCTCAGATTGATATTTGAGCGCTGAAGATTTTCAAAGAGTTGTGCGTTCTCTATTGCGATCGAAGCTGAACTGGCGAGAGATTCTAAAAAGCCAATCCATTCTGGCGAGGGTTGAAAGGGCGCGCGCTGAAAAACTTCGAGCACGCCTTTCACTTCGCCTTTCGCGATCAGCGGCACGCAAAAATACGCGCGAAACTCCTCGGCGGCGATGAATTTTTCCTGCACAAAAGTCTCGCGCACATCGCGCAGGTCGGGAATTAGGACGCTTTTGCGTTCGAGCGCGGCATAACCAGCGTATGGGCTGCCCAATTTGATGCGCGCGCTTTTCAATTCGTTCGTCCGCAATCCGGACGCCGAACCAAATTCGAGTGTTTGCGTATTCGGATTCAGTAACAAGATCGCCGCCGCATCGGCATGTAACTGCTGAATGGTCTGCTTCAAAAGGATTCCGAGTGTCAATTGCAGATTCAGACTGCTGCTAATCGAGCGATCAATTTCGCGCAACGCGGCGAGCTGTGCTAGGTGACTTTGCGTTTCCTCGTGCAACTGCATTCGATGGATCGCGTTACCGGCGATTTCGCCAATCGTGCTTACAATATTGATTTCGGTGAAAGTTGGGAGTCCGCGCTCGGAGAATGAAATGGCGAGCACGCCAATAACTCCTTCAACCGTCTTGATAGGAAAAATAATCGCTTTGTGCAAATCGCGGAATGCATCGCGCTCAACAATGCGCGGATCGGTGGATATATCTTCAAGCAGAATAGGTTCTGCTTTGAGCGCACATTCGCCGGCAATCCCTTCGCCCAATTTAAACCGCAACTTACCAAAGGCGACCGGATAACCTATCGCTTCAGCCCGGATCAGTTCTTGCTTCTGTCGATCGAAGAGAAAGAAAGAACCGGCGCGCGCGTTTAATACGCGGACTGTGGATTGCAGAATCCTCTCGCGCAATTCTTCCAAATTTCTTGCCGCGCGCAATGCTTGCGAAACCTGCGCGAGGGCTTCGAGTTCTTGCACGCGCTGCCGAGTTTGTTCAAACAGACGCGCGTTTTGGAGCGCGATGGATAATTGATTCGCAAAAATGGTCGCCGAGGGAATATCCGACGCGCGCAAATGCTCCGACATCATTCCCAACACGCCAAAGGCACGCTCCTCCGCCATCAGCGGAGCAAAGAGCGCGCGTTGCGAATCTTTCAGCCCGACAATTTCAAATGCCCGACGCAAAATAGCTGGCGGAATCATTGGCACCATTTGCTCTGCGATTTCTGCCACATTCGGAAATATAACTGTGGCGTGTTTTTGCACTACGGTTTCATACGGAGCGAATCTGGCGTTCGACACGCGCAAATCTTTCACGGGAATGCCGGTCAACTTTTCTGCCACTGCCAGCGCGCGCGCTTCGAGCGACAGGTACCGAAGTCGCATCGCCTCACCCTCTGGCTCAATTTCAAAAACGGCTGACTCAATGCCAATTGCCTTTAGTTCGCGATCAAGCGTCGCATAAATATCCTCCGGCTGAAGGTGCGTTTGCGAATGCGCGGCGATGCGATTGAGCGACGAAAGCATCGTGTTGGAATGCGCCAACTCTTCGGCTTGGGTTTTCGTTTCTTCCAACAGCCGGGCGTTTTCCATCGCGATGGCAACCTGATTCCCAAACAGAATCAAGAGACGCTCATCGTGTGGCGTGAACGCGTTCACGCGCGGACTCAGCACGGCAATCACGCCCAAGAATTTCGCTTCGTGTTGCACTGGCACCCAAAGGCCTGATTGAATTTCAGGGTCGAGCCGTTTCCAACGCGCGTCTTGTTTGAGATCGGGAATGATCAGCGGGAGGCGATGCACGCTGACCCAGCCCGGCACGGTGGCGGCTTGATCCGCGCGAAAGGTCGCGCCGCGCAGTTTCTTTTCCACCTCGGCGGACGTTCCAACGCCGTGCGAGAGTACGAGTTCCTCGCGCGCGGCATCGTAGCTGAAAAAATTCGCGCGCGTAGCTTGCACGGCTTTCACTGCCAGTTTCAGCAAGAATTGACGTTGCGCGTTTTCGTCCAACTCACGGTTCAACGTCAGCCCGGCATCGTAGAGCAACGCCATTTGGGTCGCGCGCGAGCTAGTCTCTTCAAACAGTCGCGCGTTTTGAATTGACACGGCAACGGTATTCGCAATCGTGGAGAGTAATTCCAATTCAGTATCGCCGTACGCGTCCGGGAGATAAAACTGAACTGAGATTGCTCCAATGACTTCGGTCCCGACATACAGAGGCACACCGAGCCACGAGTTGGGCATTTGCATCGTGCCAAACACGTTGACTTTGGGGAGAGATTCTTTCTCGCGTTCGTAATTGCGAATCAGGAGCGCGCGTTTGTTTTCGATAACAAATGAGATCAAACCGGTACCCATCGGTCTGCGCACAGGTGGTTCTCGCTTACCCATATCTTCGCGGATGCGGATATCTAACTCGTTGGCGTCACGATCGTAAAGGGCAAGTACAAATGCGTCGCACCGGAGCGCCGCGGTCACTTCGCGATAAACGGTTTCCAATCGTTCATTCAAATCAAGCGTTGTAACAATCGTGTTGGCAATCCGATTCAGCAAGGATAGACGATCCGCGCGCTGCTGGGTTTCTTCGAACGCGCGCGCGTTTTGGATCGCAATCGCGGCTTGATACGCGATGCCAGTTAAAAGATCAAGATGTTCTTGCGTATACGCGTTTAACGTGTAACTTTGCGTGGAGATCGCGCCAATTACCGTTGAGCCACTGAACAGCGGCGCGAACAAAATCGACGCGGAAACTTTCGTTTGATCGCCCAACGCGTTGAGAGAAATTTGTTGCTTGCTCAGTTCCTCCGGCGATTTGTTGATCAGGAGCGGCGTTCCGTTGAGAATCGTTTTGGAAAGAAGCGTGCCGCGTTTCATTCGCGAAGACGGTTCGTCGTAGCGCACGCCAGCGTCGTACAGCAAGGGATAGGCAAGTTCTTCGGATTGCGCGTTATAAAGACAGACATAGAACGCGTCCAGCGTAATGACGCGCTGAACTTGCTCGTATATCAATTGGAGAACGCTCTCCACTTTGCTCAGGGTGGAAACAGCGCGGCTGATTTCAATGATGGTTGCCAACTGTTGCGTGCGGCGCTTGACGTTATCTTCCGCGCGTTTGCGTTCCGTGATGTCACGGTAATTGACGACGATAGCCTGTATACTCGGCTCGGCGAGCAAATTCTGAGCGTCGCCTTCGATCCAACGCCAGGAGCCGTCTTTGTGCAAAAGCCGATATTGATCAGTGGCGATCTCGCCCGGATTTTTCAACAATCTTTTCAGAAAGTTAGGCTTGTTCTTCACGTCGTCCGGATGCACCAGATCAAACACACTTCGCCCGACCAATTCTGCGCTGTCATAACCCAAGACTCGGCGAACCGAAGGACTCTGGAACAACATCGTGCCGTCAGGACTGAGCAATGCAATCGCGTCCGAACTGTTTTCGATCAGCGCGCGGAATCGCTCTTCACTCTCGTGCAATTTTTCTTCCGCGCGCTTGCGCTCGACGGATCGCTCTTCAGCAACGGCGTGACGCGCTAGAACCGTAGCGGCATTTTCGACGCGGCGTTTCAGGACGCCGACCATCGCGACAATGGCTAATATCGCGCCTGCCATCACAACAGCGCGTTGCACATCTTCGAACGTTCTTGGAAAAAATTGCCCTGGGGTTGAGAAAAAAGTCGCGTAGGAAAAAGCGATCGCGCCGCTCATCATCCCAATTGGAATGCCACCTACAAAAGTTGCATAGGCAACGGCGGGTAAAAAAACAAGTCCGGGGTACGAAATGGGCGAAGCATTGCGCGCCATCAATTCGAGGAATAGAATCGCGAAGAGCGTGATGATGATACCCTTGATGCGCGCGAGCCAATGAAAGAACCCATCAAAGAAATCAGACATATATTTGCTCTTTTACGATATGAACCAGTGATGCCAGTCTCTTTTGTTTTGAATCACACGGAACGGTATCAACCTTTTCATCCTTCCCCTTTGATTGAATCGACGGTATCAGGAAATAAAAATCGCCTTCAGCCGCGCATGAGAACGCGGGGAAGGCGGCCATTCAGCGACAATGTCCCCGCGTGCAAAGAATTCGCACGAGGACAAAGTCAAAAAGCTAAACTAACTAAAAGTAAGCACATCTTACAACCAATTACTTGCGTGTCAATGACTACATTCAAAACTGTAACGATTCTGTAATCTCGTCATTATTCGACCCGCGTTTGCAAAACAACGATTGTGTTGCCAAAACAATTCCGGTGGAGTAGAATTAAATGGAATAATGAGTAACGCGTAATCCGTAAATCAGAACACGAAAATCCCTTGCGCCTTGTTACAATCCTCGCCTGAATGCCGCGCGTCTCACGCGCGCGCGGGCGCGAAGAGCATCGCGCAAAAGATCAGTGCGGAAAAAATCGCGGCTCGAACAAAGTGGCGTGCGTTCATTGCCGAAAATTATAGCATTGGTTCGTCTTCACTACAAGCCCCGCAGAAAAAAGGGACTGGCTAAACTTAAAGAGATATATATTCCTGCAAAAAAGAAAAGTTACAATGTCATTCTGAGCGACCCCTTCGTTTCACTCAGGATAAACTCCGGGAGCGAAGAATCTCGTTATGCATTATGAAATAAAGCGAGTCAACGAGATGCTTCGCGGAGTTTACAGTGAGCGAAGCGATACTGCTCAGCATGACAGCGGTATTTGTTCCCTTCGCAAGAATTTGATCTCCGCGCGATTATGCACGCTCGCGGCGGTATATTTCAAAATCCGCCACGAGATCTCCGTATTTTCAAACGACAATCTATTTGTCCAATACCGCGTTTGCCTTTTTCTCCGCGTCTTGCAACGCATCTGGCGGCGACATCTTTCCACTCACTACTGCCGCGAGGCTGTCCGCGATCACGACACGGATGTTGCTCCATCCCGCAACATTCGGCTCGGTGCGCGCGAATTTGAGCGCGTCGAACGCGGACGCGTAAGCGGGGTGCGCGGAAAAATAATCTGAAAGCAAATTGCGCGATGTTTCGCGCGCGGGGAACGCGCCGAATGCTTTTGCAAATTCTGCGCTCGGCGCCGCGTCCATCATCCATTTGATAAACGCGAACGCGGCGCGTTCTCTTTCACGCGTCGATTTATAAATCGCAAATGCCTGCCCATAAACCAGCGCGACGCGATTTGGATTCGCGCTCGCGCGCGGGAATGTTGCAACACTCCAGTTGAACGGCTTGTCCGCGCTTTTTATGCTTTGCTCGTACGCGCGCAGACCCGCGAGCGAATCAAACGCGAACGCGATTTTGCGATTTGCGAAATCGAGCGGCGCTTGAAACGCGATTTTAGTTGGAACCGTGTAGCCTTTGGTGAGGTGATCTTTGATTTGAGTGAGCGCGTCGAGCGCGGGTTTGGAATTGAACGCAACCGTTTTCGCATCCGCGCTGATCAATTCACCGCCGCGCGCATAAACGGACGCCGCGAAATCGTACGCATTGAGATCGAGCGCGTAACAAAATATATCGGGCGGTTTAGAAATTGCGGCGCAGACGCGCGTGAATTCGTCCCACGTTTCGGGCGGCTTGGAAAATCCAATGCTCTTGAGTAAATCTGCGTTGTAAAACATCACTTGCATTTGTCGCGCGGGCGCGAGGGAATAAACGCGATTGTTGAATTGCGGATAACGATCAATGAAGGCGTTGAAAATGCCTGCGCCGTCCGTTGTGCGGAGTCCGATGTCCGGGTCTTGCATCAAATCATCGAGCGGAATGATCGCGCCACTTTTGATTTGCGCGGCGATGTCGGATGGATTGAGCAAAAAGAGATCCGGCGGAAGATTGAAAGTCTGCGCGAGTGAAACGCGTTTGAGCAAATCGCTGTACGCGCCAATATTATTCGCGCGCACGCGGACGCGCGTTTGCGTCGCGTTGAATTTTTCAACGAGCGCGTACATCGTCACAAATTGATCTGGGGTTGCGGAAAACCAAAGTTGAATTTCGTTTGGCGCGGGGGTTGGTGAGAGACGCTCCGCCGGAGCGTCTGTTCTCGCGCGCGGAGTGGCGGTTGGAGCAAGCGGCGTCGGCGAAATCGCGCAAGCGGTAAGAAAGAGGATTGTCATTGCGAGGAGCGCCGAAGGCGCGACGAAGCAATCCCCAAATTGTAATAAGGGGATTGCTTCGTCGCTTTTTTGTATTCGCGCGCAAAGTTGTTTTTGATGAAATTTGATTTGATAATCCATCTGATCTTTCAAACCACTCCTCGCAATGACACGGTCATCAACAAATTGGCGGGCTGGAATTTTTCCAACCCGCCAACTTTTTAGTTTGTCATTGCGAGGAAACGGTTTTTGCTGACGAAGCAATCCCCAAATGCGTTTAGCCGATTGCTTCGCGGAGTTTACACTGAGCGGAGCGAATGTGCTCGCAATGACATCGCGCGGTAATTATTTTCCGAAATTCGCGAGCGCGTCGTTCGCGCGTTGTACGCCTTCTTTCGCGGCTTCAGCCGGATCAATCGCTTTGAAATCTGGCCCGGTTTTTTGCAGGAACACCGCGGTGTTCATATTCGCGATGATGCCGCGCACGGCTTGCCACGCGGGCGCGGTGGGTTCGCGGCGACCGATCGTCGCGAAGAATTGCAGACCAGATTTGAACTGCGGCAAATAATCCGGGAACGCCGGCGCGAGCGCTTTGGCTTTGGCGTCATCCAATGCGACGGTCGCGTCGATGGC
>JACQEA010000191.1 GCA_016200825.1 Chloroflexota bacterium
TCGCTCTTGTTCAACAAATGCGCGAGCGAAATAACTGCGCCGTCCGGCGCGATCAATTCCACGCGCTCGATATGCAACAACCCGCGCGCGATGATCGGGTCAACAAGGATTCCACTCAACACCACCGGCTTGCCATCCCGCGCAATGTCCCATTCGCCAAAAAAATTATGCCCGAGATGTTTTTCAATTGGAAAAGCAGAGCTAGCAGGAAACGTCGTCGCAATTTTTGGCAACGCGTGTTGCGTTTGCGCGCGCACATCGCTGCGTTCGTACGCCCATTCCGCAGTTTCGATTCCCGCGCGTAATAGAATGTTGCGCCGCGATCCATCTTGCAAGATAAGTTGAATCGTCGCGACCGATTGACCGGTTGCGAATCCAGTTGATTGCGCCATCGAAGAGGCGATGCGAATTTTTGATGTTGGAGTCGGAGCAAACGCTGCGCCATACCCAACGAGATCAAGACCAAATTCATTTCTCAGATCGTTTCCTTCGATCACTGGATTCGTCGGCAACAATTGCGGACGAAGATAATAACGCACGTTCGCCAAGTTCAGCATGGGCGCGCTCATATTTTCAATGTAATCATCATTGCGCTGCAAAAGCAAAGGCGAATACGCGCGCACGCCGGAAAAACCGTACAAGAGCGGAAGATTGGAAAACAAACTCTCGCGCTCGACGGAGAGCCACGGTTCGATCCACGGATCTACAAAGACGCGTCCGTCTTGCGGCGAAACATTTTTGATCGCGGCGAGCGAGTCAGGCACTTTGTAAAAATCGGCGACGGACGTCGTTGCGTTGTACGTTTTCGCGTATACCGCGGCAAAGAGCGCGAGATCAATCACGGTTAATGTTAGCGTCACCGCAACCAACGCTTGTCGCGATAACAAACCGCGCCGCGCAATCAAGATGATCCATAGAGTTACAAAGAAAAAAAACAGCGGCAACCAATTCCACAGCGAAAGAAAAAGTTCGAGCGAAACCGATGGCGCTAAGCCGACCACGAGCGCGACGAAAATAACGCAGACGGCATACAAAGTTTTTCGTTTGCGATCCAACGCCGAGGCATCAAACTTGGCGCGTTGCAAAAAATATTCCAGGGTTATCGCGGCGAGAAGCGCGGCCGAGAAACTGAACAAAAAGAAAAAGCGCGAGGGCACGCGAAAAAAGTTTAGCCCGGGCAGATAACGCAGCGCGCGATAAAAAAAATTCTGATCGCCCAACGCGAGAAAAAGTGAGACAAGCGCGACGAGTGAAAAGAAAACCACGCGGCGATCCCGCACAACCAACGGCGCGCACATTGCAAATAGGATTGGCAAGAGACCGATGTAGCCAATCGTTTCGACGGAGACGAGCGGATAAGGATTGCCGAGCAGGAACGGAGCAAAGAGCATCAAGTAATGCGGAAGACGCAGCGAATAGGCGTTGAAGAATTTCGGCAAGAGACCGCTCGCGCGATTACTCAGCGCGGTGAGCTCGAGCGTAGGCGCGAGTTGCGCGCCTGCGATCAGCGCGCCGATCGCGAAAAAAAATAGCACCGGCCCAATCCGCGTCGGCGCGAAAAATTCGGACCAAAAATTTTTGCGCGGCGCGGTTGGATTTCGATTCCACCGCACAACGGAATACGCGCCCAGCAACGCGGCAGTAAAGAGCGCGAATTGCGGATGACCCGCCACCAATTGCACCGCGCTCAGCGCGCCGAGTAACGCGAACCAGCGCACGCGTGTTGTGCGATCCGTTGCGCGTTCAAATTTTTCCCACGCCCAAAAAATCCACGGCAGCCACGCTGCAGTCGCGAGGATCGTCAGATGAACCAAGCGCGCGTAAAAAAAACCGCCGCACGCAAACGCGAACGCGCCAAGAAATGCGCTCGCCGGTTGAAGCTGGAGCGCGCGCAGAAAAAAGTACATGCCCAACGCGACCCAGGCGAGATGCAACAAGATCGCGTAATTCGTCGCGAGATCAATCGGGAGAAAAAGATAGAGGAACAAATTGGGCGGATAGAGCGCGGCGACTTGACCTTCGGCAAACAAAGGATAACCGCTCATCATTTCCGGCGCCCACAGCGGCAAGCGTCCCTCGCGCAACGCGGCGATCATCGCGGTGCGCACCGGATAAAAGAAAAGATAAATGTCGCCAAAATAAAAAACGACTTGACGCAACGCGGCTTGGAAAAAATAAATAAAGGGCCACGCAATGAGGAGAAAGATCGCGACGCTGTCACCGGGTTTTGCTTTGATTCTGTGGACAAGTCGCGACAATATCAAATTCATTTCTGCGTCGCTTCGGTAAGGTTGACCAGCACGGTATCCGGCAAAAGACTTTGCACGCGCAAAACGCTCGGCACGATAATCGCGCGCGGTTTCAAAACATAAACGCCCGGCGCGAGCCCGGTCGCATCAATAATAATTTGCACATCTTGTGAGCTCAGATCGGCGAGCGCGGGCATCGGGCCTGAAAGAATTACTTCGACTGCATCCGGTGAAACCGTCGCGACAATTCCGCGCCGCAAACCTTGCGCTTGCACCAACCGACGAATCGTCTGCCCACCTAAAATCGGCGTGATCGAAATTTGCACCGTAACGCCGTTGTTGTCCAACATGGCAATGCCATCGGGCAAAGTGAGCGGAACGGTTTTGATAACATCGCTCGTCGCCGCATTCACGTCAATCGGCGTCGTCTCGATAAAGCCCGGCAATTTTGCAAGTTGCTCCGCGCTGCCCACCACAGTTGCGGTTGACGGCGCGACAACAATGTTGCTGATCCAATAACCGCCCGCGACTGCGCCTTTGAGAATTGTTTTGACCGAAACATCTTTATAACCGACGCGTTGATCAACCGGTACGATCACTGAGACTTGACTGGGAAGAATTGAAACGCCCGTCACAATATTTCCGCGCGCATCGCGCGCGACCAGCGCGACACTTGTTTCCAAAGTTGTTCTAGCGCCGCGCAAAGAAACATCCGCGTCCACTCGCGCGACCTGATCCATTAATTCCGCAGGACCGCTCACTTGCGCGCGGGTTGGATTCACGACTGGCGATTTGTTTTCGTACCCGGTCGGCGGCGCGTCACTCAATTCAACTTGAATTTTGAAATCACGCGCAGTCAAACGATCTAGCCGCACGTTAATCACCGGCGGTTCAATCGCCACGACATTCACGCGCGAATCCGCAACCAAAACGCGCACCTCGATCGGATTTATGCCGACAGACGCGTTGCGTAAATCTAAAACCGCGCGCAACGATTCCGCGCGTAATTGATCCCACATCGCCAACGGCGCGCGTATTTTGACGCGCACCGTGTCAGCAGATTTTTGAAACACGGCTAATTGTTCCGGTGCGTTGAGGATTTGCACCGGGAGCGCATCGGGAAAATTAGCTTCGCGGCTGGGATTTTCTTCGCTCGTCGCAATTGCCCACAAGATCGTCGCAAAAACAAATGCGATCAGAAACGAAGACGCCTGACTAAGCAATCCACGCACGATCACACCTCATCCCAATAGACTTTATCTGAAATAAGAAAAGGCATCCACGAAAAACACGAAAGTACACGAAACCCCTGAAGATTCTTTCGTGTTTCTTCGTGTGTTTCGTGGATAATTAATTTCTCCGTAATGCGCGCGTTCATCCAGTGAAACCATCATTCGCATTTTCAATCGGCTTGTACAAACGCAACAAAACGCGATTCAATTCGCCTTCGTCCAACCGGCGCACCAAACGTCCGCTATGCGCGACCGAAATTTGTCCGGTCTCTTCGGAAACGACAATCGCGGTTGCGTCCGTCCCTTCCGTGATGCCTACTGCCGCGCGATGGCGCGTGCCGGAATCGCGGTCGAGCGTAGAATTTTCGGATAAGGGCAAAGTACACGTCGCCGCAATAATGCGGTCCGCGCGAATAATGACCGCGCCGTCGTGCAACGCCGCGTTCTTGGAAAAAATCGCGAGCAACAAGTCCTCCGATATTTTCGCGTCGAGCAAAACGCCGGTGTCAATATATTCCTGCAAACCCGTCGCGCCCTCCAACACGATCAACGCGCCCCATCTTTTTTTTGCGAGCTCCTGCGCGCTGCGCGCGACCGCGCTGAGCGCTGGCACCGCGAGCGTCACGGGACGCGTGAACAATCTGCCGCGACCAATTCGTTCGAGCGCGCGCCGAAGTTCGGGTTGAAAGATGACCGGGATCGCGACCAGTAAAGCGGGAATCGAATTGCGAATCAGCCATGAAAACGCGGTGAGATGAAATAAATTGCTGGCGAGCACGGCGAGCGAAACGACTAACATCACGCCGCGTAAAAGTTGGACGGCGCGCGTGCCTTGAATCAAATAAAATAACGCAAAGAACAACAGCGCGACGAGCAAAATGTCCAACAAACTGGAGAACGTTAAATGCGTGAGCAGTTCGGTCAACGTGCTCAACGTTATTCGCCTATTTGCTCAAGCAATTGCTTATATCCTTCCACCTGCGGCGGATTCAACGCGACGATTTTGCGAATCGTCGCGGCGGCGGCTTGCTTTTGGCCCGCGCCCAATTGCATTTCACCCAACGCATCCAGTTCCGCGATCGCTTTGGCGGGATTGCCCATCGTGAGATAGTGTTGCGCTAAGAGCGCGCGCAAAGACGGTACGCTCGAATAACTTTTGACTAAACCATCCAACACGTTCGTAATTTTTTGATTCGCGCCTTGCGCGCGAAATCGCGCCAACAATTCATCCAAATCGCGCAGCGCCGCCGTCGTTTGCTCCAACCGAAATTCGAGATCCACGATCAACACGCGCGCGCGTTCATCGTTTGCATCTTGCTGCGCAATGTCTTGATACGTGGCGAGCGCGGCTTTCAAATCGCCTTGTTTAATTTTCACATCCGCCAACGATTGGCGCAAGCGCGCGGCGATTTTGGACGTGATGCCCGCGCGCGCGGCAAAGCGCATACCTTCTGTGAATTTTTCAGCGGCTTTGGCAAGTTGATCCGTGCGCGCGTACTCGTTTCCCAATTCTAAATATTCATCCAACGCCGCATCGTAGCGTTCTTCCTGCGTCAACAGATCAATTAATTTCGATCGGTCGGTCACGTTATCCGGAAATGATTTGATCAGTTGGCGATAAAAACCTTCGGCGCGTTGCAAGTCGCCGCGGATCGCCGACAGTTCGGCGAGCGTCTGATATTTCGCGCGCGCCGCGTCCATCCGGCCTTCTTTGATCAGAATCTCGGCGATGCGAACGTGCGCGGGAATGTAATTGGGCGCGAGCTCGATTGCGCGCATACATTCTTCGCGCGCCGCTTGCATTTTGCCGCGCTTGAAATATTCCTGCGCCAACGCGAGCGATTCCAATACGGTTGCGGATTCGGAAACTTGGATCATTTCCGCCAGACTCACTTGCTCGCCCACTTCGCGCAGCGATTGCAATTGTTGTCGAACTTCGCGCACTTTATCTTCCCACCCACGCCCGGACAAAAATTCTTCCAAGGATTTGCTGAACGCTTCCGCTTTTTCGCGATCACCTTTCACCGCGTAACTTTCCGCCAGCCCTTGATAAACCGAAATCAATTCGTCGGCTTGTTCGCGCTGCACGCTCGATAAATCTACGATCTGCGTTACTTGCAAAAAATGTTCAACGGCTTGATCGGTTTTCCCGCGCGCGCGATAACATTTCCCCAATTCAAAATGACTCGCGAGCGCGTAATTAGGATCGTCCACGACTTGAGTCAAAAGACTAATCGCTTCATCGTAGCGCATAGATTCGGAGTACAGCAAACCGAGATTAAATTTTACTTCCGACCGCGTCACGCCCGCGGCGAGCAACTTGCGATACGCTTCAATCGCGTCCGCGACGCGATTATGCGTTTGCGCGTCGACCGCGCGCGCGATCAACGCATGGATCTCGGGCTCGATCAATGTCCCGCCGCCCGATTTTTTCGCGCTCGCGCTTGGCGCGGGTGTTTCTTCCAACAATGTTTCGGCTAAACGAATGAGCGCGGTTTTTTCCGCTTCCTCGACCGGTGTCGAACCAACGGATGGCGGCGCGGCGACTTGCACGCGCGGCTCTTCGATCATCTCGCCGCGTTCCAACGCCGCGATCATTTCGCGCGCGGCAGAAGAATCGGAATCAATCGTCTGCGCTTTTTGCGCGGCGGCGAGCGCTTTGGTTTTGTCGCCGCGTTTTTGATAAATCCGCGCCAGCGCGAGAAATTCTTTTCCCGCGAGCGAATTGTGTTCGCTTTGTTGATAAACCTCAGCCAATTTTTGATGCGCATCCGCGCGCTCTGGTTCGAGCGCGGCGGCTTTTTGCCACGCCTCCACCGCTTTGCCCATCGCTTTGTGCGCGGCATACAAATCCGCCACCGCGCAAAATGTGCTTGCCGCTTCCGCCGCGCGATTTATTTTTTCCTGCAACTCCGCGACGCGCGTCAAAGGAATGGGATCGTGCGGCAAAAGTTTCGACGCGATGCGCGCCGCGTGCAACGCGCTTTCCAATTGTCCGGTTTGTTCCAACGCGTGCGCCAAACTCGTTTGCGTATTCGCGTCGTCAGGAAATTCTGCGAGCGCGCGGCGATATTCCGCGATGGCTTTGACCCAATCGGCGTCCCACGCGGAATTGTGCGCTTGTTTCAGCGCGTCGTTATAAATCGTTTTATTTCCAGGCATGTTTCAATAGAGTTCAAAAAACTTTTTGATTTTGCACACTACGCATTACGAAGCACGTAATACGCATTACGTATCACGTATCACGTATTACGCATTACGCTTTACGTTTCACGCTTTACGTTTTGCCTTCCCCATCAACTCAACCAAAATCGCTTTTTGCGCGTGCAACCGATTTTCGGCTTGATCGAACACGACCGAATTTTTTCCATCCATTACGTCGTCCGTGATTTCATGACCGCGATGCGCAGGCAGGCAATGCATCACGATCGCGCGCGAGTTCGCGCGCGCGACGAGCGCGGCATTTAATTGAAACGGTTGCATCGCGGCGGCGCGATCTTTCGATTCATTTTCTTGTCCCATACTTGTCCACACATCCGTGTACAACACATCCGCATTTTGCGCGGCATCTTGCGGCGAATCCGTCAACGCGACACTGCCGCCCGATTCACGCGCCCGCGCGCGCGCGCGCTTCACCGACGCGTCGTCCAGCGCGAACCCGCGCGGGCTCGCGCAGATAAACTGCGCGCCGCCGAGCGCACACGCAAACATCAACGAGCGCGCGACATTATTGCCATCGCCAAAAAACGCGACGCGCAAACCTTTCAAAGTTTTCAAATGCTCGATCATCGTCAGCGCGTCGCCCAGCGCTTGACACGGATGCTCCCAATCCGATAGACCATTGATCACCGGCACGCGCGCGTGCGCGGCGAGTTCGGTAA
>JACQEA010000159.1 GCA_016200825.1 Chloroflexota bacterium
GACGTCATTGCAAAACAAAAAACAAAATAAACCGCCGCGATAAAAAAGAGCACTTCGGTTTGCGCGCCGAGAAATTGTTGTTGTGCGATTACGCTGTTCGCGATGCCCGCCAAATCTAACAAGCCGACAATCGCGACGAGCGATGTATCTTTGAACAGCGAAATAAATTGGCCGACAATCGCGGGAATAACATTGCGCAATGCTTGCGGCAAAACGATCAACCACAAAATTTGAAATCCATTCAAGCCCAACGCGCGCGCGGCTTCGGCTTGTCCTCGTCCAACCCCTTGCAATCCCCCGCGCACGGTTTCCGCCAGATACGCCGATGTGAAAACGATAAATCCCACCAACGCGCGAATCACGCGCTCGACCGTTACCCCCTCGGGCAAAAAAATCGGCAAAATAATTTGCGCGGAAAAAATTAGCGTGACGAGCGGCACACCGCGAATGATTTCGATGTACAGAATGCTGAAGCCTTTGATCACGGGATAACTGCTTTGCCGCCCTACCGCGAGCAAAACGCCTAACGGAAATGATAATAGTATGCCGGCCATCGCGAGCACGAGCGTAAGCAATAAGCCGCCCCACAAATCTGTCGCGACAATGGCGAGAGAACCAACGCCGCCGTAAAGAAAAATCGAAATCGCGATTGGCGAAATCAGCCACAACGCGATCAACCCGCGACGCGCTCTCACCACGTGCGCGATTCCAAAACCCGCGGCGAGCAATCCAACTATGCCGACGAGATAGAATCGCGAATTATTTTCAAATGGCAGCAGCGCGAGAAATGCAAACAACGCGGTGATGGCGATGCCAACTTGTTGCATAATCCCGCCGTACATTCGCCAACTCGCGCCGATCAGGAAAGATAAAAGCGCAATGCTCGCTTGGACGCGCCAGGCTTGCTCCAACGTGTAACGCCCAATGAGAAAGAGTCGCAAATTGACGGTGATGACATTCCAATTCGCGCTGGCGACAAATCCCCACAGACCAATCGCAAAATTGTAAATCAACCATAGCGCGAACAATGTGAGCAGAGAATTAGCCCAACTGCTGAAAAGATTTTTTTTCAGCCAAGCCACAACCCCGATTGAACTCGCAGGCGGTTTGAGAATATTTGGAATGGCAGACATTAACGCTCCACCAATTTGAATCGCGAATTGAGTAAATTCATGATCGCCGAGATCGCGAGACTCATCAGCAAATATGTACCCATCATCATCCCGATCACCTGAATGGTTTGCCCCGTCATATTGAAAATTCCGCCGCCGACAAAAAAAAGATCGGGGTACGCGACCGCGATTGCCAGCGACGAATTTTTCGTCAAATTTAGATATTGATTCGTGAGCGGGGGAATGATCACGCGTAACGCAACCGGAACCGTGACCAGCCGAAGCGTTTGAAAATAACTTAGACCCAACGCGCGCGCGGCTTCGCTCAATCCGCGCGGCACGGCTTGGATGCCGGCGCGCACGATTTCCGCGACAAAGGCGCCGGTGTACAGCACAAGCCCGAGCAACAACGCAACGTATTCCGGCGACAACGTGATGCCGCCTTGAAAATTAAAACCTTTGAGTTCGGGAATTGTCACTGCAAAAGGATTCAACGCGTTCGCAGTGAGAATAACAATTAGAATAAATGCGAGCGGCGCCCACACTGCGCGCCATTCGCGAATTGCGCGACGCGTTTTGAGTTTGCCCAATCTAACGTAAAAGAAAATGGCAAGCAAAAACCCTGCGCCGATAAACCCGAGCCACATTTCAAAATTCGCGTTGGGATCGTACCATGGCATTGCCAAGCCGCGATTGCTAAGAAAAATATTGCCGGGCAATTGGAGACTCTCGCGCACGCGCGGCAAGCGCAACACACCGGCTAAATACCAAAAATAAAGTTGAATGAGCAAGGGCGTGTCAACAAAAATTTCGACATACGCGTGCGCGATTTTTGCGATCAGCCAATTCGCGGACAAGCGCGCGACCCCAACCATCAAGCCGACGATGGATGTAAGAATAATTCCGAGAACGATCACGCGCACCGTGTTCAATAATCCAACGAGATACGCGCGATACATCGGATCGTGCGGCTCGTATGGAATCGGGCTTTCGGAAAGCGGAAGCGAAGAGGTTGAGCGCAGAAAATCAAAATCGAAATTCGTGAATTTTTGAAGACCGCGCGTCAAATTGTTGCACAGACTCACGGCAAGCAACAACATAATCGCGAGAAAAATTAATTGAGCGACCACGCGCAGGACGCGCACATCGCGCCAGAGCGGAATGGAGGTCATCGAGCGCGTTGGAGAGAGAGGTTGCATCGCGAAAAAGTTGAGACCCGAAGGGATTTAGAACCCCTTCGGGTCGTTTGAAAAATTAACGAACGGGAGGCGCGTACAGTAATCCACCTTTGGTATACAACGCGTTCAAACCGCGCGGGACACCTAGTTTGGAAATACTGCGATCGTAAATCTCGCCATAGTTGCCGACGAGTTTGATCACGTTATAAAACGCGTCATTGCTCAAGCCCATTTTCTTGGGCAGATCATCCGTGACGCCCAGCAAGCGTTTGACATTCACGTCATCGCTCTTTTTCAGGTCGTCAACATTTTTCGACGTGATGCCCAATTCTTCCGCGTAAAAAGTCGCGTAGACAACCCAGCTCATCACATCGCGCCACGCGCTATCGCCTTGCGCGACCATTGGGGTCAACGGCTCTTTCGACATCGTCTCTTCAAGGATCACATAGTCGTCCGCGTTCTTGACGAGCGACGCGCGTTGACCGGCTAATTGTGATTTATCGGAAGTTGCCGCGTCGCATTTGCCCGCGTCCAGCGATTGGTACAGCGTTGGCGCGTCTTTAAAAGTTTGCGCGGTGTATTTGATGTTGCGCGCTTTGAAAACATCGGCAAGCACTTGAACATTCGTCGTGCCTTCCAAGACGCAGATGGTCGCGCCGTTCAAATCTTCCAATTTCTTGACATTCGATTTTTTCGGCACCATCATTCCGCCGCCATCATAGAATGTCGTCGGACCATAATCCACACCATTCTGCGTATCGCGGCCGAGTGTGAACGTCGTGTTGCGGAAGACAATGTCCACATCGCCGCTTTGCAACGCGGCAAAACGTTCGGTCGTGTTCAACGTGCGGAATTCAACCGGCTTGACATCGCCGAATAACGCGGCAACCATCGCGCGACAAAAATCCGCGTCAAAACCTTGATACGTTCCATCCGGCGCGAGCGTGCTAAATCCGACGAGCGTACCGTTGATACCGCAAATTAATTTTTTGCGATCCAAAACGGTTTTGAGACGCGCACCGCTGACGGCGGGAGCTGCGGCTGTTGGCGCAGGTTGTTGAACAACAACGGTTTGTGGAACGACGACGGTTTGCGGAACAACCACCGTCTCTTTCACCACCTGCGCCGGGGCGGGCGCTTGCGCGCACGCGGCAAGCGCCGCGAGAATCAATAAACTTGCGAGCGCGATTCCAATTTTGTTCATTTTATTACTCCTCCGTATGTCTGGTGAAAATTTTTCTGGGCCAGCGTTGAAAAATTATTCGCGGTTGAATCACCTCCTCGCTGAGGTTGTTTAAGATCGCGCGGAATTGTAGCATGAGTGTAAAGAAAGGTCAAGATGATTCCTACCACTCGTCTAATTCACGCGCGCAAATCTCAACCGATTTTTTCAACAACGCTTCGCCGACGGCGCGCGTCGCGTTGTTTGGATTCAAGCCCATAATTCCATCTGGATATTTTTGCGGAAACAAACGCGAATTCATCAACTCGCGCGATGATTGCACGCGCGCGTCGCGTCCCTTCAAGCGATTGAGCTTCACCGCCTCGGGACGAATTGCAAGCATGAACGATGTTTCGCCGGGCGAGGCATGCGATCCGGCTTGCGCGCCCAACATGTCTATCACCACGCGATACGCGTCCGCGTCGCTCCACCATTGAAATATTTTCGCGCGCAACTGCGGTAATTCGTCCGTCACTTGGTGAATCGCGCTCGTGATCGCGGCTTCGTTTCCGCCGTGACCATTCACAATCATCACGCGTCGAAATCCATGCCGATAAACCGAGCGTAATATATCTTGAACCACCGCGATCAATGTCGCGGGCTGGAGGGAAATCGTTCCTGTGAAAGCAAGATGATGATGCGACATTCCAAAACACAATGTCGGCGCGACGACCAGATTTGTTTTCTCTCCGACGGCGCGCGCAATCGCTTCGGCTTCAAACGTATCCGTACCCAGACCGAGATGCGGTCCATGTTGTTCGGTTGCGCCGAACGGCAGAATCATTCGATCTTCGCGCGCGAGATATTCTTGAATTTCTTCCCACGACATTTCCGCGAGCAATTTCATATGCGCCTCCGTGCGGTTGATTATACTTCAAGTCGGGCGGATGCAAACTTTGAAATACCAATTGACTCACGTTGAAACGTATACTACAATAAGAAATAGACTTTATACAGAATAAAAAATCTCACCGCCAAGAACGCAAAGAACGCTAAGAATAAACAATCGGCAAAAAAACTTTTTGCATCCACGTCCTAGCGTAAACACTTCATTTTTTTCTTCGCGCACTTGGCGTTCCGTTCGCGGAGTTTATAATGAGCGAAGCGAACGTACTCAGGACAGGCATTTGCGGTGATAATTATTTCGGATAAAGTCTAATAGGTAAATGAGGAAATAATTTTCACGCTCAAACTGAACAAAAAATGGGCGGGTTACCCCCTTGAAATGAAATCGTATTTCTGTTATACTTTCGGTTGAATCGAAGCGACATTCACTTTCACCGGCGAAATTGTTTTTTCCAACGTGAATGTTATTCGTGCCGCAGAATAATGGCTTGTGCAATGACGGACACCATTCAACTATTTGTTGCTCATTCCCTCACTCGCCACCAACTCCATCATTTGTATATGGCGCACTTGTTGCGCCGCAGTCTCGCGCAACGTTCACAAGCGATGATTGTGATCGCGCGCGTTGGATCGCGTCCGTCGCTTGATTATTTTCAATCATCCAATCAATCTCAAATAGAAGGGAGGTGAAAAAAATGAATACGA
>JACQEA010000160.1 GCA_016200825.1 Chloroflexota bacterium
CGCGAAGTGATTGACGCGGGCGGATCCGCGTGGACTGAACCCGGCGCGGTGTGGACAAACGGTCCGTTTGTTTTAGAACGCTGGACGCATAATCGCGAAATTATTTTGAAAAAAAATCCGTTGTGGTATGCCGCCGATTCCGTGCGAATTGATCGCATCCGTTTTGCGATGTTCGCAGATACCGCGACCGCGCTCGATCAATATCAACAAGGCAATCTCGATTCGCTCGATCCGTACGGCGGATTAACTCCAACCGATTTCGAGCAATTACGCGAAGACCCATTCCTCAGCAAGCAAATGCAAATCACGCCGACGCTTTGTACGCACTATTATGGATTCAACACGACCAAACCGCCGTTCAATGACGCGCGCGTTCGCAAAGCGTTTAGCGCGGCGATTGATCGCGAAACGATTGTCAGCGCGTCGGTGAAACTCGGCGAGCCCGCGCGATGGTTCACGCCCCCTTACGTTTTCGCCAGCGTCGAAAAATCGGACGCGCTCGGGATTGCGTTCAACGTGAATCAAGCGCGCGAGTTTTTGCGGCAAGCAGGTTACGACAAAAAAAAATTGCCGCCGATCACAGTGGGCGTGAATACAAATGACACGCATGAGCGAATCGCCGAATCGTTGGTGCAGATGTGGAAAACAAATCTCAACGCGGAAGTATCGGTCAAGACGACGGATTGGAAAAATTATTTGCAAAATTTACGCGATGACCCGCCCCAAATTTTTCGCTTGGGTTGGTGCGCGTATTTTCCTGACGCGGCGAATTTTTCCGAAAGCGTATTTCGCTCCGGGTCGCTCGAAAATTTTACGCGCTGGAACAATCCGCAATTCGATCGCTTGGTAGATAGCGCGGCGCACGAATCCGATGTGGCGCGCCGCCGCGCGCAATATCGCCGTTGACCAAACCAAATGTGCAACGATCGTTTGCGATTATCGAAGGATACGAAAGAATCGAAACTTGGAACCTTCAGTAATCCCACGGCTTGTGCAAAGTCTATTGACAAACCGCGTAACACCCAACGCGTCATTGCGAGGAGCATTTCTTGCGACGAAGCAATCCCCAAGTTACAAGGAGATTGCTTCGCTTCGCTCGCAATGACGTCGAGCGGCTGACTTTGCACAAGCCGTGTCAGTAATCCAAACAATGATTGACGCGAACCAGAGTCAGTCATATAATACTTCGCAAGTATTCATTCCACTCAGATGCAATGGAGCAATAAAAAATGCCGCGCGATTTACCCCTCGGAAACGGTAGTTTGTTACTTGCGTTCGATTCCGCGTATCAAATTCGCGATCTGTATTGGCCCCACGTCGGTCAGGAGAATCACGCGACGGGACATCCATTTCGCACGGGCGTGTGGGCGGACGGAGTGTTTCGTTGGTTTGATGACGCGCGCTGGGAGCGCGATCTGCGTTACGATCACGAGACGCTTGTCACCGCGGTAACACTGAAACATCCCGATCTCTTCGTTTCGATTGCCGCGTCTGATTCGGTAGACTTTCATGAAAATTTACTCGTGCGCCGTTTCCAAATTACGAATACGTCCGACCGCGCGCGCGAATATATCGTTTTCTTTCACCATGATTTTCATATTAGCGGTAACGAAGTGGGCGATACCGCGTACTACGAACCAGAACGTCGCGCGGTAATCCATTACAAAGCCGCGCGTTGGTTTCTGATCAACGGCGCGATCGTTCCGATTGAAGGCGATCCGCGGCCCAATTGGACCGCGAGCTCTGACACCGCGCCCGGCTTGGTGATCGGAGTTCATCAATGGGCTTGCGGATTGAAAGAGGTGAATAATTTACAAGGAACTTGGCGCGACGCAGAAGATGGACAACTTTCCGGCAATGCAGTCGCGCACGGATCGGTGGACTCGTGCGTTGGATTCAGCGTGAGGATTCCGGCTGAGCAAACGCGCACAATGTATTGTTGGCTCGCGATCGGATCGGATTTCGAATCGGTCGTGCATACCAACCGCACCATCCGTCAACGCGGTCCGCAATTTTTTGTGGAGCGCACCGTTGCTTACTGGCGCTTGTGGCTGAATCGGCATCGTCCCGATTTCAAAGATTTGCCCGCTGCCATCCAGCATCAATACTTGCTCAGTCTTTTGATTATTCGCACGCAAATTGATAATGACGGCGCGATTATCGCCGCGAACGATACGGACATTTCTTCATCCGTGCGTGATACGTACAGTTACATGTGGCCGCGCGATGGCG
>JACQEA010000161.1 GCA_016200825.1 Chloroflexota bacterium
CGTTCCAGCATCGGTTTGATTTATTGTTGCTCACGCGCCAGATTCCGCTCGATCCGGATCAGCATTGGTACTGGCAATCGGATCAGGCGAGCAAAAGCGATGGATTTAATTTTGGTTCTTTTTCAAACGCGCGCGTCGATCAACTGTCCAAGGCATTGAATCGCGTGGGCGCGTGCGATCCGCCAACGCGCGCCGCGCTCTTTGCCGAAATTCAAAAACAATTGCAAAACGATCCGCCCGCGGTGTTCCTGATCGCGCCGCAAAAATATTTCGCGGCGAGCGAGCGCGTGTTGAACGTCGCGCCCAGTCCATTCAGCGGAGATTTTTGGAATCTGCGCGACTGGCGCGTGAAACCGTAAATCTGAAATCCGAAAACTTGTCCTGAACAAAGCGAAGGATCTAAAATTCCTATGTGGTTTTTCTTCGCGCTCATCGCCGCGCTGTCGACTTCCGTTCTGCCCATCATCAACAAACGCTTGTTGCAAGACACCGACGTTTCGATTGTCGCGTGGGGATTCAATGCGCTCTCGCTTCCTATTCTCGCGGGCGCAACATTTTTTCTCGCGCCTATGTCGCAAGTGGACGCGCCGTTTTGGTTTGGCATCGCGGCATCGGGCATTTTGAATATGTTCGCGACCTTCATCTCAACGCTGGCATTAAAACTGAGCGATGCATCACTCGTCACGCCGTTTCTCACTTTCAATCCCATTTTCACTTTGCTGATTGCATTCATCGCGCTCGGCGAAGTTCCAACGCCGGTCGGCGCGTTCGGAGTCGCGGTGATCGGAATGGGCGCGTATTTTTTCGCGTTGGAAGAAGTGAAAACAAATTTGCTCGCACCTCTGTGCGCGCTTGCCAAACAACGCGGTGTTGTGTTGGCAATCCTCGCGAGTTTTATTTGGGGGCTCACGCCGATTTTTGAAAAAATCGCGATTCAACATTCCGCGCCGCAAAATCCGCCGCTGGTCGCGTTTCTCACGACGCTGGTGATGACGATATTGCTCACGCCCGCGCTGTGGCTCCGCGCGCGCGATCCGTTCGCGCAAATTTCGCGGCACGCGCGCGGGTTTGGAATCGCCGCGTTGATCGCGGGCATCGCGCCGTTGTTTGGTTTTACCGCGATTGCAATTGGTTTGGTGGGGTACGTCACCGCGATTTTCAAATTGAGTCCGGTGTTCACGGTAGGGCTGGCACGCGTTTTCTTGGATGAAAAAAATCTGCGCGCGCGATTGTTGGGATCGAGTGTGATGACATTCGGCGCGCTGTTGATTGCGCTCTAAATGAACCGCGACGCACCTGAGATGCGTCGCGGTTTTTTATGCGGGCTGTAATTCTTTTAGGCGGTCTTCTAACTCTGCGCGCGTTATTTCTTTCAACTCTACATCAAACACATCCGCAAACCGCGCCGCCACGCGCGCGCGAACATCGCGCATATCTATCGCGCGATTCAACACGCGCGCCATTGACGTGACGGCTTTATCAGAAATTCCGCACGGGACGATGAGATCGAAATGTTCCATCGGCGGATCAACGTTGAGCGCGAAACCGTGATACGTAATCCATTGCTCAATGCGCGCGCCGATCTGCGCGATTTTTTCCTCACCCGTCCACACTCCCACCAACTTTTCAATGCGCTTGCCTTGAATTCCAAAATCCGCGAGCGCGCGAATTAATAATTCTTCCAGCGCGCGCACGTACCAGCCCACATCGCGGCGAAAATTATTTAGATCGAGAATCGGATAGCCGACGAGTTGCTGTGGACCGTGGTACGTCACGTCGCCGCCGCGCTCGACGTGAAAAATTTCAATGCCGTGTTGTCGCAAAAATTCGGGCGACGCGAGAATGTTGGAATCATTCGCGTTGCGCCCCAACGTGAACACCGGCGGATGTTCGAGCAGAATCAACACATCATCGCGCGCGCCATTTTTGCGCGCCGCGACAATGCGGTGCTGAAGATCGAGCGCATCCGCGTACGGAACGGAATCGAGATTTAGGAGCCAAACAGTATGCATAGCAGATGGTAGATAGCAGATAGCAGATAGCAGATAGCGCGTTGCTATTTGCCATCTGCCATTCGCTATTTGCTACAACGGTTGCCTTCCGCCAAATCCACTTTCCAAATCGTGCCAGTACTCAATGCGCGCCTCGCCGCGTTTCCAACACAGATAAACGAGTTGGCTATCGCGATACGCGGGAAAATCTAACGTACGCGCTCGCTTTTTTGCTTCCGCCGTTGCCATCCGCCGCGCGCACAACCGATTCGAGCGAAGGACCCATCGCGAGCAATTGCGCGCGCACCGCGCGCATATCGTCCACTAACTGTTCCAGTTGCGGGATTAACGCGTTGGCTTCGGCGAGGGTAAATGTTTTCATTAGGGCGTGTATGCAAAAAAGTTTATTGCCGTTGGTTTCTCTGAAAAACTTTGCCGCCAAACGTTGTTGAATACTGAAAGAAGATTTTGCATACACATCCTAGTTATCCACGAAACACACGAAAAATCACGAAGGATTTTTTTTTGAATATTTTGGACGCGAGTTTTTTTCGTGGACGTTTTTTCTTTTTTCAAATAAAGTCTATTGTATTTTTTTTAATTCCGCGATCAACTCGGCATTGTCCGGCGTCGCGGCAGGCTCGAACTTTTTGATCCAACGAATTATCCCTTTCGTATCCACAATAAACAGCGCGCGATCTGAACGACCGCGTTCTTCGTTGAACACACCGTACATTTTCGCCACCGCGCCATGCGGCCAATAATCCGCGACGAGCGGATACGAAATTCCGCCGAGCGCTTTGCCCCACGCGGCTTTGGACGCGAGCGGATCGCAACTGATAGCCAACACTTGGCTATTCAATCCTTCGAATTCCGCGCGTTGCGCGTCATACGAAGGAATCTGGCAGTCTCAGGTTGCGGTAAACGCGAACGGATGAAATGCCAGCACTACATTTTTCTTGCCGCGATAATCGCTGAGCTTGACATCCACTGATTGCGTTTCTGGTTTTGTAATTACACCTTTCAACCCAAAGTCCGGCGCGAGATCGCCGACTTTTAATTCTACTTTGTCAGACACATTGCCTCCCTTGAAAATGGGACACAGATTAACACAGATAAACAGATTTCTTATCTGTGAAGATCAGTGTTCATCAGTGTCCAAATAATTTTCATCCTACCGCTGGAGCGCCAACGGCGAATGGGTAGCTCCCTTAGAAATCAATTCCCTTTTGCGCCAAGATTCCTTTTTGATATGGATGCTTGATCGCGCGCATTTCCGTCACCAAATCCGCGCGCGCGATTAATTCCGGCAGCGCGCCGCGCCCGGTCAACACGATATTGAAATCGTCTGGCTTGCCATCGAGAAAATTCATCAGCGCATCCAGCGGCAACAATTCCGTCGCCACCGCGTTGTTTACTTCGTCGAGAATTAGCAAGTCATACTTACCGGACC
>JACQEA010000162.1 GCA_016200825.1 Chloroflexota bacterium
AAATATGCGCGAAATCGCCGACCTCACTTCCCGCGCTGTACGCGACGATGCTCGCGGGAGAATTCACGCCAGTGTTTCCGATTACAAAACTTGTGGTGAGTCCTTCCTTCGTCAGGATAAACTTCGCGAATCCAGCGCCTTCGTGTACATTCGCAACTGAACCCAGCGCGTCGAAACGAAAAATAATTTCATTCATCCAAGCCCGCCACGCGTCACTTGCCACTCGACACGCGTACTCTTTCCAATCCGCTTGCAATTGAATCGCGCACGCGTCGCGATCATTCACGCGCACGACGACGCGTTGATTCGCCATCGGCGCGAACGCGCGGAACGAAATCGTTGCGTCGCGCGCCGCGTCGAGTCGCCAAAAAATTTTCGCGTCGCGGCGCGTTGCCCAAACATTTTTTCCCAACGCGCCCCAGCCCTCAGCGAAAAATAATCGCGCGATCAGATCATCGCCGCGAATTTGCGCGGGCAGTGCGCCGCGCGCGTTCACGCGATACGCGGCAAGATCGCCTTGCGCGTCAGTCACGTCGGAAAATTTTGTCACGGGCAAAATATTTTCGATGTACGCGCGCGCGGCATCGAGCGCGGGACGATTGTCGGGATCGCGCGGCGAGTGCCACACAACGTACTCGACGCCGAAAAAATTCAAAACGACGGGCGCGAGTTTTTTCTCGCGCTCTAGCGTTGCTGAATCTAACTTGTGACCCGTCTCGACCGCGATCAAAGAGTTGAGGACGGGCGCTTCGGTAAAGTACTGAAATTTCAGTTCAGGATTGCGCGAGGTGTTGCCGCCGAGAATCGGATGTTGATGCGCGGTCTGAAAAAATTGCGCGAACATCATCGCTTGATCCAGCGTGCCGGTCATTCGAAAACCATTGCGCCACGCGAGTGGAATTTCGATAACAGAAAAATCGCGTTTGTCCGCCGCGATGGTTTGATAGACTTTGGGGATTTGTAAATCGGAAGTTGGAAGCGGAACGGAAAGATGCTCAAGAAAAGTTAAAAGTAAAAAGGCAAAAGGCAAAACTATTTTGAACTTTTCACTTTTAACTTTTGCCTTTTGCGTTAGCCAAAGCAGCCCATATCCAACCAACACCGCCAACATCAAAATCACCATCACACTCCACCGACTTGGATAGCGATTGCCTTTGATGAATGGAATTTCGAGAAGCCAGTTGAACGGCAACAGCGGTGAATCGAAAACGGTCGCGCCGTTCACGCGCAGAACGGGACCGAGTGAAAGCAAAACGAAAATTCCAAACCCCACGCCCCACATCCGCGCGCGCGGAAATTTCCACAGCGCGATCAGCGCGCAGAAAATCGCGGCGTAGCCGAGATACGCAAAATTGGTGTACGCAAAATGAAATTGCGTTTCAAGCGCGCCAAACAATGGATGCAAATGACTCGGCACAAAAAATCCGAGCGCGTCGCTGGAAAAAATATCCGCGAATCCCAACCCGCGTTGAAAAATATCGCCTTCGGTTTGCAAATCAGAAATCTGCGCGGCGAGAATAGGAGACATGGGAATCAGAAATACGAACGCGGCAATCGCGAGCGCGAAAATTGCAGGGGCGACCCTTGTGGTCGCCCAATGTTTCCAAGTATCAGCGACACGTCGAGTTTGGATGAGCCAATAGATCAAATAAAGCGCGGTGAAGATGATGAGGAATGACGCGTAAATAAATTCGCTCAATGCTTGAAAGAGAAGAAAGAGTCCGAGAAAAAAACCGTGACGAGTGACGAGTCCCACAGGGAGGCTTCGCGCTGACGAGTGACGAGGGTTTGTGAGTTTGAGGAGGAACAGGATGTAAAACGGAATCCAATGTGATGAGGCGATATTGAATTGTCCGAGCGCGGCATAAAGCATTTTGTTGGACGCGAACGCGTAGAGCGCGCCGGATGCGAAAGCGGCAAGCGTCAAGCTCCAAGTCTCATGCGAAAATTCTTGTGACTTGCGACTTGCGACCCGCAACAGGTACTTGACTAGCAGATACACGCCAAACCCACTCACCCCAAATGAAAAAAGCAAATT
>JACQEA010000163.1 GCA_016200825.1 Chloroflexota bacterium
GCCGCCGCATTTAATTAGTGTCCCGTGCGCGTTGACCACGCGCATGCCTAATGTGAAATCGCGCGCGGGACCAAAACGCAAACGCAACGCTCCACTCGCGTCGGTAGCGAGGACGCCGCCAATCGTCGCGCGTTCCGCGCGGGGCGGATCGAGCGGCAGAAATTGATTGTGCGCGGCAAGTTGTTTTTGAACTTGTTCAATCGTCATTCCAGCTTGAACGGTGATGATGAGATCGTCGGGTGAATATTCAATCACTTGATTGAGGCGCGAAATTTGCAACGCGACATTGTAATAGAGCGGAGAGTTGCCGAGCGTTTGCATGGTGCCGCCGCCCCACGCGCTGATTGCCGCGTTTTCTTTCGCCGCGTCCGCCACAATACGCGCGAGGTCTTCAATCGTCGTTGGCGATTCAACGCGTTGTGGAATCATTCCATCAATCGCGAACGCGCTTAAATCCACATATCTCCACTAGCGGCGAGCGCGCGCGAAAGATTATTTGAAAATAATTCCGCACACGACGCGCCGTGCGGAATTATTTTGCACGGATTGAACAATCCGCTCGGACAAATTGCCGCGCGCAATTTTTTCATTTCGCCGAGATCCGCGTCGGAAAAAATCAGCGGCATATATTCCATTTTTTCCATACCGATGCCGTGCTCGCCGCTGATCGTTCCGCCCGCATCCACGCACAATTGCAAAATTTCTTTGCCCGCGTGAATCACGCGCTCGTACGCGCCGGCTTGGCGCAGATCGAACAAAATGTTCGGATGCAAATTGCCATCGCCGGCGTGAAAAAAATTCGCGATGACGAGGTCATATTTTTTTGCAATCGTTTCTATTTCCGCAAGCACATGCGGAAGTTTTGAACGCGGAACACAGCCGTCTTGAATATAATAATTCGGCGCGAGACGACCGAGCGCGGGCAACGCGTGTTTGCGCCCGCGCCACAATTCCGCGCGCGCGTCTTTGGTTTGCGCCACGCGCAGTTCGCGCGATTCAAACTCGCGGCAAATATCGCCGATCAGCGTTTGCAATTCATCCAAGCCTTCGCGCGCGCCATCAATTTCGATCAACAGCACCGCGCCCGCGTCGGTGGGGTAGCCGACGTGCATCGCGTTCTCAACCGCGCGCAAAGAAATCGCGTCGAGCATTTCGAGCGCGGCCGGAATTATTCCCGCCGCGATAATCGCGCTGACCGCGTGACTCGCGCGCTCGACCGAATCGAAAATCGCGAGCAAGGTGCGAATTTCTTCTGGCAGGGGCAGAATTTTTACTAACGCTTGCGTGATAATTCCGAACGTGCCTTCCGATCCGATCACCGCGCCGACTAGATCGTATCCCGGCGCGCCCGGCGCTTCACCGCCGACCCAAACGATTTCGCCGTTGTCCAAAACAATTTCTAATCCGAGAACATGATTCGCCGTGACGCCGTACGCGAGACAATGCGGTCCACCTGAATTCGCCGCGATATTTCCGCCAATCGTGGAGGCGGCTTGCGAACCGGGGTCGGGCGCGTAAAAAAATCCGCGCGCCGCAAGCGCGTTCGAGAGATCGAGATTCACTAGACCCGCGCCCACGCGCGCGACGCGATTTTCATAATCTATCGCGAAAATTTTTTTCATACGCGTGAGTGAAATCATCACGCCACCCGCCAACGGCGTCGTTCCTCCGCACAAACCCGTGCCCGCGCCGCGCGGCACAATCGCGAGGTGATGTTCGCGCGCGAGTTTCACGACTTGCGAAATTTGCTCCGCGTTTTCGGGAATCACAACAAAAAAGGGCGCGCCGACAATGTTCGCGAGAGCGCGTGTGATGGCGAGTTTGTTCATGGATTGCGATTATACATCGAGTTGAAAGCGAATGACAAATGCCGCGCGCGTTTTGTTGAAGCGCGCGCGCTTACATGCTATAATGCCGCCGACTTGAGAATTCCAAAATTTTCTGTGCGCGATTATTTATTGGCGATCCCGCGCGCGGGGCGAGATTCTATCGCGCGGGTTGCGCGCGACCGCGGCGCGCTCGCGGCAATTATTTTGCTTTTGCTGCCGTGGTGGTCGCTAGTTTTTATCCGCAAAAATCCAGATTGGCTCGAAGCGCTTGGCGGCGTCGCATTAATTATTTTCATGTACTGGTGGATGTCGCGGTCGGGGAGCGCGCCCGCGCCGCAAGTAAAACATCCGCACTTGGAATTGTTGTTGACCTTCGCGATGATCGCGCTGTGGGTGGAATATCGCGCGATCATGTGCGGCAAACTTTTGCCGATTATTCCCGCCGATTTCAATTGTTTCAATAATT
>JACQEA010000183.1 GCA_016200825.1 Chloroflexota bacterium
CCAGCGCTTGACGCCGAGTCCGACATACAACCACTTACGCGTCGAGCGCGAAAAAAATCGCGCGAGTAAATTGGAATTCCGTTCCGCCATCGCGGTATGATTATAACGTACGCCGGAGGAAAATCAAAAATGACGAATGACAAAGGAAGAATGGAAAATCATAAATAGAGTTTGTGGAACATAAGAAATCGCGTCCACGAAAAATGGTAGCACCACATCTAATCGTGAAGTGGTTTTTCAGCCACAGAATCACACACACTTGCCCTAGCGGGAACGCAAGTGCTAGGGGAAACACACGGAAAATTTCTGTGAAATTCTGTGTGGTTTTGTGGCAAATAGAACTGTTGGGAAAATGATAATTGATCTAAAGCAAGGGGCGCGGAGACGCAATTGACAGCGGTGAAGGTTACAAGTAAACTATATTCCTCGTTAGCCGATTCGTTGCAGGATGTTCTTGTTTTTTGCGCGCAGGTGAGGGGAGAAAGTTTGCATGAACATTGATAAAATTGTGCTGGTGTATCCAAAACGGGACGGATTGATTTTTGGCCGCGCGCACGGTTCGCCCTATACGTTGATGCGCCTCGCGTCGCTGGTGCCGCCAGAAATCCCGGTCGAAATTTGGGATGAAGATTTGCACCCGATTGATTTTAATCGCGTGACGCCGCACACGGTGATGGGGATTACCAGCAAAACACTTTCGATTGATCGCGCGAAACAAATCGCGTCGGACGCGAAAAAACGCGGCGCAACGGTCGTCGTCGGCGGCACGCACGTCACGCTCGCGCCGGACGATGTCGCGCCGTGGGCGGATGCGATTGTGGTCGGCGAAGCGTATCGAACGTGGCCGCAAATTATTCACGATGTTGCGAACGATAATTTGCAACCGGCGTACGTGGACGAAGAATGGGCGCCGCTCGCGGGCGTGGCGCCCTTGACCGATCGCGTGATCAAAATGGTGAACGAGAAAAAACATTATTGGACGCCGTATTTGGAAATCACGCGCGGTTGTCCGCGCAATTGCACATTCTGCACCGCGATTCGCGTGAGCGGAAAAATTATGCGCCATCGTCCAATTGATGAAGTGGTAGACGAGATTGCGCGGCGCGGCATCAAACGTTTTTTTCTCACCGACGATAATTTTGGATTGAATTTTCGCACCGACCCGAATTATATCGCGCAATTATTCGACGCGTTGAAAAAATTGCCGCTGAACGGCTGGACGGCGCAAGCCGAGATGATGGTCGGCGAATTTCCCGAATTGTTGGAAATGGCGCGGCACGCGCATCTCGATAAATTTTTTATCGGTTTTGAATCGGTCAACGCGGGCAACATTCGCGAATTAGGCGGCAAGACCAAAGGCAGTCAAGAAAAATATAAACAGATCATCAATGAAATTCATCGGCACGGCATTGGGGTGGTCGGCTTGTTTGTGTTTGGATTCGATCACGACACGCCGCAAGTATTCGAGGACACGTGGAAATTTGTGCGCGAATCAGAACTCGACGGCGTGAGCGTAACAATTCTCACGCCGTACCCCGGCACGCCGCAACGCGATCAATGGATCGCCGAAAACCGTTTGATGCCGGATACGCCGTGGAGTTTATACGACACATCGCACGTAACGTACTATCCTAAATTGATGACGGTAGATCAATTGCGCGAGGGCTATGATTGGATGTGTCGCAGGCTGTACAATCCCGCGAGCATTCTCGCGCGCGGCGCGCGCGCGATGCGCCGCGTGCCGCTGGCGAAAGAGCGCACGAAATTTTTTTCCACCTTCAGCACCGACTTTGGTTATCGCAAAACGTACAGTTTCCGCGATCAACCCGTGCCCGAATACGGGCAGATGTTGTAGAAATTTTCCGCGAAAAAAGAAATCGGGCGAGAGATATTTTTCTCTCGCCCGTTTTTTTCTCTCTCAACGCATCACTTGCAAACTTCCGAGCGGCATCATATCTCCCGATCCCACCGGCAGACGCGTGCCGGATTCTGGATCGTACACAATTACTTTCAACGTGTAATCGCCCGGCGATATGCCGATCAACTCAAGCGTGTAAACATTGACCGCGATTTCTTCCGCTCTCCACAACCGCGTTCCAAAATGTCGGTCGTTGATCAATAAACGATCATCCTGCGCGATGACATTGCCGCGCGCGTCGTTCAATTGGATGCTCACTTTGTAATTCGCTTTGACCGGCTGAATGATTTTCCACCACAGCACGACCCACGCTTTGCCTCCAACTTGCGCGCGCGGCGCGTTCACGTCCAACATTGCCGCGCCCCCGTACGCATAACCGGTGAGCAGAATTTTTTCGCCAAAGTTCGCGGACACGGCTTGCGGCGCGGGCGCCAGCGCGAACTGCGCGTCGCGCGGCATTTCGTACCACACGACCTCATAACCGCGAAAACTTGTTTCGCCCGCATACGCCGCGTATTTGTCGAGCAGGAACAGCACCACGCCGCGCGGATCGGTGTCCGATTTCGACCAGCGAATCCAAAAGACGCGCCGTTTATTTTGCGCGAGCCGCGTTAATTCGTCTGCGGCGGTGTGAATGTCCACAAAAAAATAACGCGTGGGCGCAACGCCGCGATAATAATAATCGAATGGAAATGGTACGTCAATCAAAACCAAATCATCGCGCGTCGCTTTTTCCGCGATGAACTGCGCGACGCCGCGCGTGTCGTCGTTGAAAAAAGCAGGGTTGGTGAAGTTCGATTGGAGCGCGAACGCGTCTGCGCCGATCCAAATCAGCGCGACAAGTGCGCCCGCCGCGAGAGACCGCCGCGCGAGTTGCGCGAGCGCGATGCTGAAAAGCAAATACAATGGCAACGTCGCGATCATAACATAGCGCGGAGTAAACTGTGGGCTGACTTGCAAGACCAAAAAATACGCGGCGAGCGGAACTGCCAGCCACGCGAATAATAATCCAACGCCGCGCGCCGCGAATTTTTCGCGGCGGTTCGCGTATACCGCCGCGAGCGCGGCGAGAATCGCGACAATGATACCCAATCCGACTGGCGCGACGCGCGCGTCCTCGATTTTTGCGCCCAACAAAAACGCGCGCGCGAGTTCGGTGGCGTACTGCGAAAGCGGCGGCGGGGTCATCGAAGGATTACCGTAGACTTGCGTTTGGCGCAAAATAGTTGGCAGTTGAAATAAATACAGCGCGGCAATCGCGACCTGACTCGCGATCCAACGCGTGAGAAGCCCACGCGTGTCGGCGCGCGCGCGAAAAGTTTGCAGCGCGCGAAAAAATAAGTAGAGATTTTGCGCGGCGAGGATGTAGATGAATGAGTAATGCGTATAGAAACTTGCGACGGCGATCAGCGCATAAATGATCCAGAACGCGGCGCGATTAGTTTGAACCGCGCGCGCCAAAAAATAAATCGAAAGCGCGGAGAAAAAAATGACGAGCGTATACATCCGGATTTGCTGCGCTTCATCTACAAATAACGGCGCGAGCGCGGTGATTAACACTGCCCACAATCCCGCGCGGCGATTGGCAACATACGCGCCGAGCCGAAACGCCAGCGCGACGGTGGCGACGCCGAACCCGAGTGAAAAGAATCGCGTCGCGAATTCGCTAAGGCCGGCAACGCCGATCCAAAAATGCAGTAAATAAAAATAGAGCGGCGGATGAATGTCCAATTCGGGCGCGGTCGCAATTTGTGCGAGCGGGCGGCTCGCCGTAAAAATGTTGCGTCCTTCGTCCCACCAAATATCTTGCGCGCCAAGTTGATACGCGCGCAACGCGAACGCGATGAGAATAAAGGCACACAGCGCGAGCGTACACCGCAGGGAGATTTTTTTGGATTCCAAATTAGTTTCCTATGAAAGATTCAGGATTTCGATCTAAATTGTTTCGCGTGCTATTACGGCGCGAGGACAATTGTTTGCAAATCGCGCTGACCGATCACGCGGAACGATTGTGGATCGTACAACGTCACATTCAAAATATATTCACCCGGCGGCGCGCTGGCAACTACCGGCACATCGTACGTATCCGCGATGATTTCGCCGACGCGCCACGCGGTTGTAGGATACGCGTCGCGGACGGGGCGCGTGTCAATCTGTCCGGCTAATTTTTCGCCGCGCAAAATTTTTAGCGAGACGAACGCGTCGGTTTGCATTTGCGCGCGCACTTGCCAAAAAAGCGTGACGCGCACGACGCGTCCGTTTTCCGCGTGCCATTTGTCTGGGATTGCGCGGAGGCGCGCGGCGTCGAGATCGTAGCCGATCAAGCGCGCCGCGCCGAAATCCGCAGCGAGCGCGTTTTGCATTATGGGCGCGTTGGTTA
>JACQEA010000201.1 GCA_016200825.1 Chloroflexota bacterium
ATTCGGATTGAGCGGCACGGCGAGCTTTTTCAATTCTTCCCAGTCAATGACGAATGAATAAGAGTGACGATAGAAATGTCTGAACGCCAAATAAGCAATCAGTGTCTGCGAAGTCTTTTCAGAGATGACTGCGCGGCGTCGTGTCGTTTTCTTCGTCATCTGAATCAATAATTCTCTATGAGACCGCTCGCCCAATGGAATACTCGCATCCATCGCTTTCGCGACGGAAAGAAATATTTTCTCGATGCCGTTGTAGAAAGAATGCAACACGGAAGCGATAGCCGCAATTTCCACAGTGTCGGGCGAACGATCTTGCGCACGCTTGAGCAGGTCTGCATAAGTCGCCAACAACTGTTCGATTTGCGAGATCTCAAATTCAATCTCAGAGATGACCTTCTTATCCGATGCGGACAAGTGCGTCCTCCCTTTCCAAATATCGTGCGAATGGATCAGGCTTGTCCAGGTTAATAAGGTCAACGGAGTGATCCAATTCCAAGAGAAGAGAGCCAAGCAGATGAAAGAATTCTCCGCGCGGACAGCCGCGAATCGCTAGATCCAAGTCCGAGTCGTCGCGTGTTTTCCCAGCGACGATCGAGCCAAACAAATAAATTTCCGAGCAACCTGCTTCTCGCAGGATGTTCACCGCTCGGAGAACGTCTCGTTCAAAAACTTTTGGAACCGGAAATCTTTCAGAGGTTAACACTTCACACCTCCATTTCATTCATCATCCGCAACAAATTTTCTTTCGCCATAGTGCGCGGGCGCTCACCCAACAACGCGAGATTGTACGCGATATTTGTCGCGATGCCGCCGCGATGTTTTTTCATCGTATCCACGTGAAACGAAACGGAAATATTCGCAATTTGATCCGGCAAAATGTGTTCTTTGAAATAGCCGGGGAATTGCATGATGTAATCGTAGGCGATGGAACCGGTGATGAGGACGGACATTGTTAGTTTCAGATTTCAGATTTCGGAATTTCAGACAAACCCCTTGTTGGGCTTACTTGAAAAATTCGAGAGGTCAACTGTCCTGAAAATTTCCTTCGCTTTGTTGTCGCAGAACCGAATCAATTTATTCGCCGGGAAGTCCATTCCCGTGTCGGCACTCGCATAAATGAACTCTATGTTTTCAGGCAAGTATTTGTCTTGGTATAGAGAGATTTTTCGGGAATTGTAAAGATTTAATTTGTCTATTTCATAGTCAGTAATAATTCCGACAGACAGAGCTTTCGAATAATCTGGGGCATTAACGATTCTATGAATTAGATCCATCCATCCAAACAGTTCTGCTGGAATTATTGAATTCTTAAAAACAATCGCGTCAACTTTGTCAATTTTAGCGTCCCAAGTTTCATTTGAAATTGAATAATTAACATTAATAGAAACTGAAATTGAGATTTTGTCAGCGCCATTTGTTTTTGTGTTTGTGTCAACTGCAAATAGCCAATTGTATTTCGTCAATGCCTTTGCTTGATTTAGTATGATTTTCTTGGTGTCGGGCTTGTGCCTGTTGAGCGATTTGATTTTTCCGCTAGATCTACGATAGGCTATGCCTGCTTCGATTAGTTCAGGGTCGAGCTTATTTCCATTTTGGTCAAAAAATACTAGTTGACCTTTTTTGTCCAGATTCATTCCTGTAATTACGACTTCTTTACCGAAGTCAAGTCGTAATTCCGTAAATCTCTTTTTTGTGGCTTTATCTTTCATTAAATTACGCCTAATTTAGGTTTGTGATGTACCATTGCGGATATCACATCAAGTCACGCTTGGGCAAACTGGTTTCCCGCTATGGTTGTGTCGTGAAACCCAATTGTGTCCAACACTTTCATCCCGATGCCGCATCCATCATCCGCAGCAAATTTTTTTTGAATGGTGTACGAACAATCCCGCGTTCCGTCACGAGCGCGGTAATATATTTGTTCGGCGTTACGTCGAATGCCGGATTGCCAACGCGCACACCGTCCGGCGCGATCGCCACGCCCTCAATATGCGTCACTTCACGCGCGTCGCGTTCTTCAATTGGAATTTGATCGCCGTTCTCAAGCGTCATGTCAATTGTCGTCGTCGGCATCACCGCGTAAAACGGCGCGCCGTTTTCTTTGGCGACGACCGCGAGTTTGTACGTTCCTATTTTATTCGCGACATCGCCGTTCGCCGCGACGCGATCCGCGCCGACGAAACATTTCTGCGCGAGTCCTTTGCGTAAATAATAACCGGACGCGTTGTCCGCAATCAGCGTCATCGGCACGCCGTACTGTTGCAATTCCCACGTGGTCAAGCGCGCGCCTTGCAAACGCGGGCGCGTTTCGTCCACGAGCACGTGAATCTTTTTGCCTTGCCGATGCGCTTCGATAATACAACCGAGCGCGGTGCCAATGTCCACCGTCGCGAGCGGACCCGTGTTGCAATGATGAATGATCGTATCGCCGTCATCAATCAGCGACGCGCCGAACTGCGCCATCTTGCGATTCGTCTCAACATCTTCATCCGCGATGCGTTGCGCCTCAGCCGCGAGCGCGTCGCGCAAATTGTTTACGCCGGCGTTTTGTGTGCGCGCAAATTTCAACATGCGATCCAATGCCCACATCAAATTCACGGCGGTCGGGCGCGTCGCGCGTAATATTTTCGCGGCGTTATCCAAATCCAACAAAAATTCTTCGCGCGTCGTCGCATCAGATTCGCGCGCCGCGAGCGCGAGACCAAACGCCGCCGCCGCGCCAATCGCGGGCGCGCCGCGAATCGTCATATCCTTGATCGCGTGCGCGACCGCGCGATAATCGCGGCATTCGACAATTTCTACCGCGTGCGGCAATTTGCGCTGGTCAATCATTTTCACAATGCCGTTCTGCATTTCAATCGTTCGCATTGTTCACAACTCAGATGTCATTGCGAGCACACTCGCGGAGTTTATCCTGAGCGAAGCGAATGGACTCAGTGTAAACTATGTGGTGAGCGAAGCGAATCCATCCGCGAAGCAATCTCGGTTACATGTTGTAGATTGCTTCGTCGCTGATCCCTCGCTCCGCTCGGGACGCTCCTCGCAATGACGCGGAGTACTTTCGCGCAAAAAAAATCTCCTCGATGAGAGGAGCGCAACCGCAAATATATCTCTCATCTTTCAGACCTAATGTCTGACGGAATTGGCACCGTAGTCAGATAGTCATTTGGTCGGATAGTCTAATAGTCTGTTGGCTTGAGCGTCACTTTCGATTCGACTACGAGACTAGGCGACTACCGGACTAACACTGGTTGCCGAGGCATCACAGGGCCGATCCCTCCGCCTCTCTGGATGAGTGTCCAGTTGAATATTCAGTTGTGATTAATTTATAACACAGAGAAAAAATTTTGTCAAAACAATTCGCGCGATTAAATCACGGCACCGTCTCGGGGCCTTGATCGCGAAAGAGTTCGATGAACGCGGCAATAATTTCTTCATCCACGCCGGTGCAATTCAAAAGGACCGTCCAGGCCGTCACCGCAATTTTTACATCGGACGGCAAAGCCGGATACGGCGCGAGGAGCATGTGATGCGAATCGCGTTTCACCAAATCGTTCAGGTGTTGAATTTCAGCCGGAGATAAATTTTTGTATTGAATTACAATTCCGCCGTGTTCCAAATTATGCACCAGTTGTTCTTGAACTTGCGGACTCGTATAGATTCCCCAATTTTGCGGATCAACCCAATGCCATCCGCTCGTCGGCGGATTGGAATTGTACGGCGCGTGCACTTGATTCGGCGCGATGTGATCGTACCCTTGCACCGTAAAAAATTGCAAGTCCGCGCAACTCGTGCTGTTTGACGGCGCGATGCTCGTTTTCCGCGCGGCGGGCAAGGTTATTTGCGGCGCGATGGTTGCGCGGCTTTGCGGAAGAGAAAAATTATTTTGCGTAATGAAAAAATATCCGCCGATACCGAGCGCGATCAAACAAACGCACACGCACATCACAACCAGCCCGCCGACAACTATCCACAACATGCGATTCGATTTTTTTGTGACGACCGGTTCGCTCATATTTTCCTCCGCGCGAAATAATTAATTTCACCGCCAAGACGCCAAAAGCAAAAGTTCGAATGGACGTGAATATTTTTTTCTTTGCGTTCGGAGTTTACCCTGAGCGAAGCCGAAGGGTGTCTTTGGGGTAAAAAATTTTTCCGCATATTGCTTATTATACCTCAACTCGCGCGCTAGCGCGTGACGCGCACCGTTCCGACCAAAACCGAATCGCCCTCGCGCGTGAATACGCGCGAGCCATCGGCGGCGCGATACAAACCCACGCGCACTTGCAACTCGGTCGGCGCGTCGCGCGGAATCGCGATTTCGTACGCGTCGGCAATCGTTTCGCCCGCCTCCCACAGCGACGTGGGGTACGCGCCATTTTGCGGCTCGGAATCTTTTTGCGCGATCAAGTTTCCGTTCGCGTCAACGAGATGTACAAAGACCGTGTAATCATCCGCGCTGACTGCGCGCGCGCGCCAGTACAATTTCAACTCTAGCCGCGCACCCGCGCCAATGGATTGCGGCAGAGAATAACCGGCTAGTACAATCGCGTCGCCAAAAGAAACAGCGAGCGGATTTTCGATTTGCACGCGCGCGTCGCCCGCGATCTTGACGCGCGCGATCGTCGGCGTAATCACGCGTCCTTGCGGATCGCGCGCGATCAGATTTTGCAACGTCGCTTTGCGATACAAGCCCACTTCGACACGTCCGACGCTTGGTCCAACCGCGTCTGCCGCAATTGGCACGCGATAATTGTCTACAATAATTTCTGGGGGAGGCGGTGGCGGATTGGGCTGAACAAAACTGATCGCTCTTGGAATTAGCCACAAACGCGTCGGAAATAATCCATTCCCAGGATACGCGTCCCATTGTCCGATTTGTTTCCCGCGCGCATCGTACAGATGAATATAGACGGAAAAATCTTCATACATCGGTGCGAGCGCGCGCCAATACAAAGTAATTGGTAATTCAGAATTTGGCGCGACTGATTTTTGCGGAAGATTATAGCCCACGAGTTCGGCTTGGTCTTCGAAAACGATATGGACTGGATTCGGTACGCTCGTGTCCGCCGACAAACGTTTGGGCAGCGCGTACGCCGGAGCGATGAGGGTGAACGGCGCGAGCGCGGTGAAGAGAAAGAGGAAAGAAAAAATGACAAATGACAAATGCGGAATGACAATGGACAGTGGACGATAGACTAAGAACAACAGATGATGGACAATGGACGATGGACGATGAATTGTGGAGGAATATATTTTTGAAGCCGTGAAACTCTGTACCTGTGCGAGACCAAACGCGAACAGCACTGCTATCGCCGCAATCGCGGGAAACATCAGCCGCCCTTGTGACGCGAGTGTGAGCCACGCCGCCAAAGTTGCCCCAAAAAGAAATTCGCAGTCCTTGAAATTCTTTTAGCAAATCGGTGAGCGCAAAAGGTTGCGGACGCGCGCCCGCAATCGCAAGCCAAACGTTGAACGCGAGCGGATCGCCGTACAAAATCCAATTGCGCGCGTACCACCAAAACGCGATCACGATAACAAGCGCGGCGGCGACGAACGCGGAGACTAGAAGACGCGGTGACGCGGTGATGCCATGTATTGCGTCATTGCGAGCCGCCATCGGCGGCGAAGCAATCTCCGAATTGGATTTTGGGGATTGCTTTGCCACGCACAAATCGCTCGCAACCGCAACGAACGCTTCTCGCAATGACATTGTAAACACAATTCCCGCGACGATTAGCAATCCCAAATTACTCACTTTGGTCAACACCGCGAGCCCGAGCGCGACGCCCAAAAAAATAAATCGCGCGCGAGAAACTGGACGCGTGATCAGCCGCGTCAGCGCGAGCAGAGCAAGTGTCGCGAGCATCGTCGCGAGACTATCGTTATTCACCGACGCGCTGATGAACACAAACATCGGATTGAACGCGACAAACGCCGCGGCTGTGGCGGCGAGTGTTTTTGTCTCGACGTCATTGCGAGCGACAGATGGGAGCGAAGCAATCCCCTTGAAACTTGAAGATTGCTTCGTTTCACTCGCAATGACAAATCCATTTCCAATTTCCAACGCGAGCAAATACGTGAACAAAACGGTGAACGCGGAAAAAATAATCGAGAGAAAGCGAATCAAGTGAACGGCGAGCGTTGTGCCTTGCCACGGAAAATTTTCCGCGCTCGTATGGACGACGAGATTTTTGTTGCCGAACAAAAGCGGAATGCCGATTTGCGCGTGCGGATTGATCCAGCGGCGTTCTTCCAAATCGCGCGTGTCAATCCAAAACGTCGCGAGCGCGCTCAGCGCGTAATAGAGCGGCGGTTGTCCGCCTTCTTGCGCCCACAACGTTTTGATCGCCGGGTCTTGAATCGGCAGACCGTTGCCGCGCGCGATAGATTGAACG
>JACQEA010000202.1 GCA_016200825.1 Chloroflexota bacterium
CACCGTCTCGAACGCGGTGCGCGAATGCAAAAACCACGCGGGCGTGATCGCGAGAAATAAAATCGCGAGCCACCCCGCGCGAATTTGGAAAATCCATTTCAACATCAGCGCGACGGCCGCGACGCCGATGATGCTCACGATTGCCGATGTGGCGCGCGTGACGAAAATTGTTTTGCCAAAAAGCGACGCGGTGAGCGCGTGCAAATAAACCGAGAGCGAAAGATTCCAGGACTGTCCGTTTTGAAAATACGCGGGCAAAAAATTTTGCGCCGCGTCGCGAAAACCATTTTGCGCCAACTCGACACCGTAAACGGGATGCACGGCTTCGTCGGTGAAAAAATAAATCGGAAAATCTTCGAGCGCATAGAGGCGCGTGAACGCGTACAGCAAAAGCGAGAGTGAGAATGCAACCAAAGAGATTCGGTGATTGGGTAATTCCGTGAGTGAGTGTTTCATCGCGCGATTACCTTTACGGTCGCGAGGATCACGCGATCATCCGCAACGCGATTACCTTGCGCGTCCGTCACCGCGAGGCGCGCGCCGGTTGTCGGATCGTACATTCCTACTTCGATCAAATATTCGCCCGATGGAATATTTTCTGGAATGAGCAAGCCGTAACGATCGTCAATCATTTCGCCGATTTCCCATTGCGTCGTTGCGCGCGTGCCGCCCACGGGTTCGCCGTCCATTTGCGCCCACACCGGCGATTCGGTCGCAGAATTATATCCGCCGATAAGATGCACAAAAACTTTGGACGATTTTTCCACGCGCGATAACGCGCGCCACTGCAACGTCACGCGCAAATCTTGGCGCGGCGCGATCTGATCGCGATCCAACGCGTACGCGGCAAGCTCGATCGTCTCGCCGAATTTCGCGCGAATGGGTTTGAACGCGGGCGGATCGCGCGGCGCGAGATACAAACTCAACGCCGCGTCCACAAAACCGTGCGCGTAACTTTTGTACGCATTCGCGCCGAGCCAGCGCGGCAAATAATTCGTCGGATCGTACTCGCGCGGATTGCCGAATTGCACGAGCCACACGCGCGAACTATCGCGCGCGATTTTTTCCAACTCGGCGCGCGGCGCGTAAATCAGGTACAACGGTTTTTGCAAAGGATTGTTCAGCACAAGCGCGTCGCCGTTTTGCGCGTGCGCGGAAACGAATGTCATCATCGCGCCGTACTTGCCTTTGGCGTACGCGTCGTTGAAATAATATTGTTGGAGCGAGACGAGCGTAATTGTAACAAGCGCGACGGTGGCAATAATCGCGAACGATGCGCGTTGCCGCGATAAAAAATCGAGACCGAGCGCGGCGGTGAGATAAAACGCGGGCAGTGCGACGAGAACGTAGCGTTCAAAAAAAAATGGGAGAATCGGATTGACGATGAACGCGATGAGAACGGGAATGAAAAATGCGATCGGCGCGAGGCGCGCGGCGGAATGATCGCGCAAGGCAATAATCAATCCAACTAAAACCAAAATTCCAAAACCAAAAATCAAAAGAATGGATAACGGCGGATCAAGCGTCAGCCCCGCGCTGAACGACGCGAGTGTTTTTCCGAAAACGATTTCAACGCCGCGCCAACTCCATTCGTCGAAACGCGCGGAAGATTTCGCGCTGAGAAAATTAGATTGCGCAATAATCCAAGGAACATACGCGGCGACAATTCCGAACTGCAAAATGATCCATGGGCGCGCAGGATCCGTCATTGCGAGTGCCTGTCCTGAGTGAAGCGAAGGAAGCGGTTTTCGCGACGAAGCAATCGCGTTTACGAAATTTGGGGATTGCTTCGCCGCGCTCCGCGCGGCTCGCAATGACAAATGCCGCCACA
The DNA here is from genome assembly GCA_016200825.1 of Chloroflexota bacterium. Classification (GTDB taxonomy): domain Bacteria; phylum Chloroflexota; class Anaerolineae; order UBA4142; family UBA4142; genus JACQEA01. Next base: position 1,832 of record JACQEA010000202.1, read on the forward strand.
ACACAAAAATATTTTCAGCGAGCCAAACATAGAACGCGGAATAATGCGTGTACAGTGCGAGGAGCGTGATCGCAAAATAGGCGCGGGAGCGCGGGAGAGGGGGAGCAGGGGAGATGTTGTTTCGTTCGTTCGGTTGAAAATGAATTGCAAAGTATGTTGACCCAAGCGCGAGGACCGTCACCAATTCGTACATGCGCGTCTCTTGCGAATAATAAATCAATAGCGGCGAGACGGCGGAAAAAATCGCGGCGAACCATGCGACGCGCGCGTTCGCAATTTTTTTTCCTAAAACAAAAACGAGTGGAACGATCAGTACACCGATAAGCGCAGAGAGCGCGCGGGTTGCAAACGCGCTATCACCAACAATCCGCAACCAAATAAAAAGTAGAAATGGATAAAACGGCGGATGCGTATCCGCGCCACCCGCAATCACTTGCGCGAGCGGTTGCGACGACAAAAAAATGCTGAACGCTTCATCGCCCCAAATATCCTGCGCGGCGAGACGATAGAATCGCAACGCGAACGCGATCAGAATGAGCGCGCACAATGCGAGGGTTTGAAATTTAGTGGGGCGAGAGTTTTTCTCTCGCCCCATCGGCAGAAAAGTCGAAACATTCATTTGCAAATGATTGGCTTAGCCCGCGCCCGGATATGGATTGCCTGCCGCGATCAAGTCCGCGAAAATTTGCTCCACCGCGTAACTATCCGCGCCCGCAACGTACCGCACCAGACAACCCGCGTCGTTGAGCATTTGCTCATCGTCCGCGCTCAATGTCCCAGAGCCAACGACGGTA
>JACQEA010000203.1 GCA_016200825.1 Chloroflexota bacterium
TTTTTTGCGACTGCTTTCCGCAATGGAAAGTTCTTTGATGACGTTGTCGGAAACAGTGGAACTGGGGGAAAGAACAACGAGGAAGACTTTGCACGTCTCAATCGCGTCGACGATCTGTCGCCGCCACGCGTCGCCCGCAATGATCGCGCCTTGATCGGTCCACGCTTGAATGCCGCGGGTTTCAAGCGACGCGGTCAAGCGGACGACAAATTCGGTGTCTTTGCGTGAATAACTAATAAAGATTTCGGCAGGCATAAAACTCTTCTGCTCTGAATAGTTTTGCAACGCCAACTCGGACTATTCTACTCTCGATAGCGCGTTTGTCAAGCAGATTGATTTGATGATATAAGAAAGACCGCGCGATTTCATTTTAAGGGTGGCTATAGTCGAAGAGATTATTATTCATTCAAAAAAGAAAGGGTACGATGTCATTCTGAGCGACCGACGGGAGCGAAGAATCTCGTTATGCATTATTAAATCAAACGAGTCAACAAGATGCTTCGCTTCGCTCAGCATGACAATGAAACTTGATCCCTTCTCAGGAATTTGATCTCTGCGCGATTAGCCACTCCCTCATTTTTCAAAGATTTACAATCTTTTTTCTCCGCGCTGATTTTTTGGTAACCGTCGTAATCTAATCTAACTCAAGTTGCCACCTTGAGAATAGAATCCCTTTGTCATTCTGAGCACATTCACTTCGTTCAGTGTAAACTCCGCGAAGAATCTTGTTATTCTTATGAGATTCAAGTTCATTATTGCGTCAACAAGATTCTTCGGCGCGAAACACGCGCCTCAGAATGACATAGTAGCAACTTCAGTTAATCCGGTGACGAGGTCTTAACTTGTTGCGTTCCCAAACTTTTCAAACGCGACTCAAGCGTTTTGAAATCATCGTCGGCATATTGCTGATTCTAGTCCCGCTGGTTTTGATTTTGAATCTCGTCTGGGATAAACTCGCCGCTATCGCCACTCACGCGCGCGAGTTAGGACTGGGAATCGGCGTTGCCGCGTTCGTCGCAAAAATTCGCGCCGCGTACAGCGAACGCGATTTTCGCGCGGATATTATTTTATGGGCGATTACGCTCGCGGGATTGGTCTTGCCGCTCTTTATTCTGCCGAACGAAAAATCGTCCGTTTATTTTTACGAGGCAACTTATTTTTTCAGCGCGATTGTTTTCAGCGCGATTTTCTCCGCGCGCCGCAACGCAAATGGTTGAAAGGATTGCAAATGAAAAAGCAAACCGTGATTGCCATGACGATCATCACGATTTTGATTGTGGCTTGTTCATCTCCCGTCCTAAATTTTGAAACGGCGACACCAATTTCCATTTCGCCACTCCCGCCGAATAATGCGCCCGCGCCCACCGCAATTCCATCACTCTCGACTCCCGCGATTTCTGCCGCGCACCCAAACATTATTTTTGTTCTCGCCGATGATCTCGACGCGGCGGAATACGCGTTTATGCCGAAACTACAATCGCTGATCGCGGATCAAGGCGTGACCTTTTCAAATTTTTTTGTAAACGTTTCGCTCTGTTGTCCTTCGCGCTCAACCACTTTGCGCGGACAATACGCGCACAACACGCGCGTGTACACCAACGGCGCGCCGGACGGCGGCTTTGATCAATTTGTTTCCACGGGTGACGATAAATCTACCATTGCAACGTGGTTGCAAAGCGCGGGCTACAAGACAATGCTCGCGGGAAAATATTTGAATGGCTATCCTGGTAAAGACAAAAACTATATTCCGCCCGGCTGGAGCGAATGGTACAGCGCGGTCATCGGCGACGCGTACAGCGAATTTAATTATACGTTGAATGAAAATGGGAAAATGGTTCATTACGGAAAAAATGCCGAAGATTATGGCACCGATGTGTACACGCGCAAGGCGGTTGATTTTATTCAGCGCGCCGTGCAAGAACGCAAACCGTTTTTTGTTTATCTCGGTTATTACGCGCCCCACAGTCCTTCCACGCCCGCGCCGCGCCACGAAAAACTTTTCGCGAATGTTCAAGCGCCGCGCGTGCCATCCTTCAATGAAACCGATGTGAGCGACAAACCCGGATATATTCGCGACTTGCCTCTCCTGACCACGAAAGAACAATCGCGCATTGACGACGCGTACCGCAAACGCTTGCAATCTATTCAAGCGGTGGACGATGCAATTGAAACTCTCGTCGCCGCGTTGAAAACAAACGGACAACTCGACAACACGTACATTTTTTTCGGATCGGATAATGGATTTCATTTGGGGCAACATCGTCTTGCGGAAGGCAAGCAAGCGCCGTACGAAGAAGATATTCGCGTGCCGATGAGTGTGCGCGGACCGGGCGTGCCAATCGGAAAAACAGTTGACGCGCTGACCGGCAATGTGGATTACGCGGAAACGTGGGCGCAACTCGCGGGCGCGACTCTGCCTGATTTTGTGGACGGTCGTTCGCTCGTTCCATTGTGGAATAATATTTCATCGAGCGATCAATGGCGGCAAGTATTTTTATTGCAACACGGCGGACTCGCGCAACTCAGCGCGCCCGTGCGTCCCGCGCAGCCAAAAAATTTACCCACACCGCGCGTGACCCCAACGCGCACGCCGATCGCGGGCGTGCCTGAACCCGACGACGCGCAAGAAACTCAAATTACCGGCGGGCGCGGCACAAATGGCATTACGCCGTTTGTTGGATTGCGGACAAAAGATTTTACGTACGTGGAGTACACGACGGGCGAAAAAGAATTGTACGATCTCAAAGCCGATCCGTATCAGTTACAAAATATCGCGACAAAATCCGCGGATGTGGTCAAACAGTTAGCCGCGATTCTCGCCGAGCTGCGAAAATGCGCGGGCGCGCAATGAATTGAAAGTCAAACGATCAGCGCGCATTGATATCGCAAAATACTTTCGCCCATAAGCGCACAAGGTTTTCCAAATATTCCCGCTTGCGATTTTCCCCGATTGCGTTATCATTCAATCAGACGGAGGAATTTCGCATGGTCACGCGTTTCGCAATTCTCTTTTTCTCGTTCTTGCTTTTGCTTATCGCAAGTGCGTGCGGCTCCGCGTCCTCGCCTGCCACATCAACACCGTTCGCGGCAACCAGCGCGCCAACTTCACGCGCGATTGTCGCGCCCGATGTTCCCGCGCTCGTCCTGCAACAATCCGATATCAACAATCTCATCAGCGATGAAGCAAATTTATTTTTTTCGATTTGCAAATCGCCGCGCGGCGGTTCGACCGACGCGGTATACAAGCTGACCAAAGATTCGCGCCAAGTTTTCGCGCTGGCGACGGAACAAAATTGCCCGGACAAACTCGCGCAAGACGCGCTGAATTTGTACTGGGCAAGCAATCGCCAACTGTTTCAGATTTCAAAGCAAGGCGGCTCTGCTCCGACAGTTGTGAACGCGGAGAGTCCTGTCACGGGATTAGCGCTTTATCAATCCGAAATTTATTTTAGCGCGTGCGATTCGAGCGGCGCAGGCGCACTATTTCAATGGATGAAAACCGCCGCGCCAAAAATCATCGCGCGGGATGCGCGTTGTATGCAAATCGCCGCGAGTGATGGCGCGAATATTTTTTTCATCGCCAACGACCGCGTCAACGGCGATGAGTTGTGGCGTATCGCGAAAAACGGCGGGGCGGTTGAAAAAATCGCGTCGCTCGCGCGCTATCCGGTCGTGGTTGGAAAAATTCTAGCCGACGCGACGAC
>JACQEA010000207.1 GCA_016200825.1 Chloroflexota bacterium
ACAGACATTGCCGCAACAAATCGCGCACGTTCCAACTGACGATGATGAACGAAACATCTATCATTACAACGCGCGTTCTACCACGTACGTGGCGAGATCGTTCAGCGCGCGGCGAAATTCGTTGGCGGGAAAAATCGCGAGTGATTCTTGCGCGCGCCGCGCGAACTTGCGCGCTTCGTCCTTCGCCGCATCAATCGCGGGCGACGTGCGAATCTAATCAATCAGCGCGTCCAGATCGCCGCTGTTCTGTCCGTTGTTCTGCACAATCTCTTTCAACTTTACTCCGCGCGCATCCTGCGCGATGAAAAAAAATACCGGCAGCGTAAACGTGCCTTGCCGCAGATCACTGCCGACCGGTTTTCCCAATTTCGATTCGTCGGCGGTGAAATCTAAAAGGTCGTCCGCGATTTGAAATGCCATTCCCAAATCGTGGCCGTACTTTTTCAGCGCGTCGATTTCTGGTTCGGATGCGCCGGACAAAATCGCGCCGCCTTCCGTGCACGCGCTAAAGAGCGTCGCGGTTTTGCTGTCAATGTGATCGAAATATTCTTGTTGATCGGGGGGCCACTGCGCGCCGCCGAAATCCTGCCGAATTTCGCCGACGCAAATTTTCATCAACGTCTGCGCGAAAATTCGCATCAACCGAAAATTTTCGATACTCGCCGCAATCTCCGCCGCGCGCGCGAGCAAATAATCGCCCGCGAGCACCGTCGCGGTTGCGCTCCAGCGCGAATTGATCGTCGGACTCCCGCGGCGTTTCGCGGATTTATCAATCAGATCGTCGTGAATCAACGTTGCCGCGTGCACCAGTTCCACCGCGACGGCTAACGTCACCACTTTGTCCGCGTCCGCCGGATAAAACTTGGACGACAAAATCGCGAGCGCGGGGCGAATGCGTTTGCCGCCGCTTTGCATCAACGACGCCAACACATTTGCGAGCGGATCGAATTCAATGCGCATTGCCTCTTGCAGACGCGTCTCCACCATTTGCAATTCGGGTTGAACGATCGAAAAAATTTGATTAATGATGATTTCCTTTCATGCACGCGCGCCAAAGCCGAACAGTGAAATTGAATTGGCGCGAGTTTTTTCCGCGACGACTGCCGGCGTCAATTCTTTCAATGCCGCGATTTTTTCCGCAACTCGCGCCACGTGCGCGGGCTCGTTGCGTTTGCCGCGCTCGGGATGCGGCGCGAGGTACGGCGCGTCCGTTTCAATCGCGATTTTTTCCAGCGGCAACGCGCGCGCGATTTCTTGCGCACCCCGCGCGTTTTGAAACGTCACCGATCCGCCAAATGAAATGAAATAGCCCAACTCAATTGCTTCGCGCGCCATCGCGAGATCGCCGGAGAAACAATGCAAGATGCCGCGCGGCTTGCCGTTGCGCCGCCGCAAAATTTCCATCACCGGGTCGTGCGCGTCGCGGTCGTGAATCACGACGGGCTTGTCCAGTTCCGCCGCCAAATCCAAATGCGCGACGAAATTTTTTTCTTGAATCGCGCGCGGCGCATTTTCTTTCCAATAAAAATCTAAACCAATTTCGCCAATCGCCAAAACTTTTTTCTCTTGCGCGAGCGCGCGAATGTCGTTCAGGGTTTTATCGTTGCACGTCTGCGCGTCTTGCGGATGAATCCCCACCGCCGCGTACACCATCGCGTATTTATCTGCCAACGCGATTGCCGCGCGCGACGAGGCAACGTTGGTGCCCGCGGTGAGAATCGCGCGCACGCCCGCGTCTGCGGCGCGCTGAATCACTTGCTCCAAATCATTCGCGAATTGCGCGTCGTCCAGATGGCAATGCGAGTCAATCAAATTCATTCTTCACCGCAAAATCGCGAAGGCGCAAAGGTAAAAAATATTTTCTTTGTGCCGGTAGCACGACCGTTAATCGTGAAGAAACTTCAGCCACAGAATCACACAGAAACACACGGAAAATTTCTGTGAAATTCTGTGTGGTTCTGTGGCAAATCGAATTGTCCACATTCAAGGAGTGCTACCCTTTTGTTCACTCTGTGGTTAAATATTATTTTAGCCCCGCTAACCTCAACCCCGCGTCCAACAACGCTTGCACATTATCTTCGCGCGTCGTCTCCACGTAAAAGCGCATAATCGGTTCCGTGCCGGAAAAACGAATGACCAGCCAGCCGCCATCGCGCGGCGCGCTGATCGTCCGGGAAATCCGTGTCAATGCGCTGATAAAAATGTGGTCCCACCATTTCAAACAGCCAATCCAATAACTGCGACGGCGTTTTGCCGGTCTGCACGACAAAATCCAAAAGAAATAATCCGGCGACGATGCCATCGCGCTCGGGCAGATGGCCGCGAAACGCATAGCCGCCGCTCTCTTCACCGCCGATGAGCGCGTTGGTCTCTAGCATTTTCGGCGCGACATATTTGAAACCGACGCCGCATTCGTAAACGTCCACGCCATATTTTTTGCCCAGCGCGTCGAGCATATGCGTGGTGTTGAGTGTGCGCACAATCGCGCCGCGTTGCTTTCGCATTTGCAACAAATACAACGCGAGCAGCGCGTACATTTGCAATTGATGAATGAACACGCCCGTTTCGGTGGATGCGCCGACGCGATCCGCGTCGCCATCCGTCGCAAGACCGACGTGCGCGCGTTCGCGTTTCACTAATTCCATCAAATGATCCACGTTCGGGCGAATCGGTTCGGGGTTGCGCATTTCTGGAAACGCGGGATTGCGCGCGCCGTGAATTTCAACGACGCGCGTTTTTCCGCCCGCGAGAATATTCGCGAACCAGCCCGCGCCCGCGCCCCACATCGAATCTACCGCGACGACGAGTCCCGCGTCGCGCAAGGGTTTCAAATCCACCAAGCGCGCGAGTTGCGCGAGATACGCGGGGATCGGATCGAACACAATAATTTTTCCGTCCGAAACCGCGTCGTCAAATTTCATTCGCGTGTTGCTGTCCGCTGACGGAACGCGCGCTTCGATCATTTTCAATTCATTCGGCGCGATCGCGCCCGCGTAATCCGCGCGCACTTTGAAACCGTTCCACGTCGGCGGATTGTGGCTCGCGGTGATGTTGATCGCGCCCGCGGTTTTTTTGTCGAGGATCGCGAATGAGATGACGGGCGTCGGCGTGGCTTGATCCACCAAAAAAACTTTGATCCCGTGCGCCGCAACAACTTCTGCCGCCGCGCGCGCGAACAAATCGGATTCAAAGCGCGTGTCGTAACCGATCACGAGCCCGCGCGCGGATTGATTTGTGTCCAATAAATATTGCGCCATGCCATGCGCGCAACGGCGCACGTTTTCAAATGTGTAATCGTCGGCGATGACGCCGCGCCAGCCGTCCGTGCCGAAAACTATTTGAGTGTTCATATAGAAAAAAATTTTCACCGCAAAGCACGCCAAGAAAAATTTTTTTTTGTGGTTTTGGCGTCTTGGCGGTTAGATTATAGTCTCTTCAATCACGCGCGCGATGGCATTGGCTTCTTGCGCGATCACCGCCGCGTCGGGTCCTTCAATCATCACGCGCGCGAGATTTTCCGTGCCCGAATAGCGCAACAAAATTCGCGCGTCGTCGCCCAAAACATTTTGCGACAATGAAACTTGATTGCGGATGCGCGGAAAATCATCGAGCGGCGGTTTGCGCGGCACGCGCACGTTCACGAGCACTTGCGGATATTTTTGCATGCACGCGGCGAGTTCCGATAATTGCGCGCCATTACGCGCGAGAATTTCCGCGAGCCGAATCGTCGTGTAGAGTCCATCGCCCGTCGTGTGTCCGCCGTCAAACAAAACAATATGTCCCGATTGTTCGCCGCCGATGCGCGCGCCGCGCGCGCGCATTTTTTCCGTCACCCATTTATCGCCGACAGAAGTGCGTTCCAATTCCACGCCAATCGCGCGGAGCGATTCTTCCAGTCCCACATTTGCCATCACGGTCGAAACGACGCGATTATTTTTCAACCAACCGCGCGCCGCAAAATCACGCGCGAAAATCGCGAGAACAAAATCACCGTCCACAAAATTGCCGCGCGCGTCCACAAAGACCGCGCGATCACCGTCGCCGTCGAATTGCACGCCCCAGTCCGCGCGGGCGCGCAAAACAGTTTCGCGCAATAATTTTGGCTCCAGCGCATCATAGCCGCGATTGATGTTGACGCCGTCGGGTTCAACATGGAGCGCGATCACTTGCGCGCCCAACGCGCGCAAAACGCGCGGTGCGATCTCGAACGCCGCGCCGTTATT
>JACQEA010000208.1 GCA_016200825.1 Chloroflexota bacterium
AAGCGCGGCGGGTCGTGGAACAACAATCAAGACAACACGCGTTGCGCGAACCGTAACAGGAACAATCCACATAATCGGAACAACAATGTGGGTTTTCGGGTTGCCGAATCGTTCACCAAATATTTCATCTTCGCCAGAAATGCGGCGCGTCTTTGGACGCGCTGACGCGGCGAAAATGGAGAATGACAGACCTGATCCCGGCTTGGCGCATTCGTATCGCGCAAGCCAAATAAAAAATGCCCCGCTCCCTCTGAAAAAGTTGGAGCGGGGCTTTTATTTTTCTTCCTCTGTGGCTATATTATCCAAACAACCTCTGATACTCTACCAACATACACGCCTCTTCCACCACACCCAACCCCGCCGCGCGCGCGGCTTTTGCCGCGTCGCGATTTGTCGCGCCGATTTGCATCCACACATATTTCGCGCCGATCTCGATCGCTTGCTCCACAATTTCAGGCACGAATTCTGGCGGACGAAAAATTTCGACGAGATCAATTTTCGTTTCGCGCGGAATCGAAAGCAAATCGGGATATGCTTTTTCGCCCAGCCCTTCTTTCAACGCGGGGTTGACCGGAATTATTTTATATCCCAACTGTTGCAAATATTGCGGCACGTAAAAGCCTGGCCGATCTTCTTTCGTCGAGAATCCGACGACCGCAATTGTTTTTGATTGCTTGAACAACTCGCGCATTTGCGTATCGTTCATTTTCAACTCCATGTGACGTGTGGCGAGTGACGGGTGTCGAGGACAATCTCGTCACTTGCCACTTGTCACGCGCCGATTAGGCGAATATGCTCCACGCGCATACACCGATCCATCACCACTTGGACGCCCGCCTGTTGCGCGCGCCGCGCGGCGTCATGGTTGACGATTCCTTCTTGCATCCACACAACTTGCGCGTCGATCAAAATCGCTTGCTCTACAATTTGTGGCGTTTCTGCGGCGGGACGGAAAATTTGCACCGCGTCAATTTTCTCTGGAATCGAAATCAAATCAGGATACGCGCCTAGTCCATCAATCGTTGACGCGCGCGGATGCACCGGAATGATTTTGTAACCATGCGCGCGCAGGTACTGTGGAATCTCATGGCTCGGCTTGCTCGCCTCCTCCGACATTCCCACCACCGCGATGGTTTTGATGGATTGCAGAATTTTTTTGATTTGAATATCGTTCATAGATTACTTTAAGCGCGTCGGCAAGCGCACGCGAAAACATGTTCGCCCCGGCACACTCTCCACTTGTATCTTGCCGCGATGTTTCTGCACGATGTTGTACGAAATATTCAATCCCAAGCCAGTGCCTTTGCCAACCGCTTTGGTCGTAAAGAACGGTTCAAAAATGCGCGCTTGAATTTCGCGCGGAATACCCGGACCGTTATCGCAAATTTCCACAGTGACGTTTCCGTCCGCCGCGCGCGTCGTGATCTCCAACTCGCCTTTTTGTTGCATGGCATCTACCGCGTTGTCCATAATGTTCGTCCACACTTGATTCAATTCACTGCCGTAGGCTTCGATGCGCGGCAAATCGCGCGCGAAAGATCGCGTGACGTTGATGCCGGCTTTCATTTTGTATTTCAGAATGACGAGCGTGTTTTCCAATCCTTCGTTCACGTCAATTTCCTGAACCGGCGCTTGATCCAAAAATGAATAGGATTTGACCGCCTTGACGATTTCGGAAACGCGCGTCACGCTCATTTGCATTTCGTTCAACAGCGCGTACGCGGACACGCCGCTCGCGAGCCATTCCAAGATCACGGCAAGCTGAGATGTTTCAAACGCCGCGCCTAAATTTTCCAAATTCGCGATCGTCCAACCGTACATCACAAGCGTCGGCGCGATTTGCCACGCGTTTTCGATGGTGTGCGCATCGAGCCACGTTTCGGTTTCGCTTTCGCGATCACTGCGCGTGAGCGGATCGAGCGCGAGCGGCGCGCGCGCGCGCAGAGTCATTTCATCGCGCAAGGCAATGACGGTTTTCAATTGCGTTTCGCTTAAATCCAACAACCCGAGCGCCACCGACACGCGCGAAAAATCGTTCAGCGTTTTTTCTAATTGTTCCGCGCTGCTTTTCGCCGCCGCGGCGGGATTATTCAATTCATGCGCGAGTCCCGCCGCCATGGTTCCGAGCGACGCCATCTTTTCGCTTTGCCGCAACATGCTTTCGGTATTGCGGAGACGTTCCATAATCGTGTGCATCATCGCCATTGGCGCAGATGGACTGCACACCATCAAGTTGCGAAAAGATTCTGCGCTGATTTTCAATAGCGTACATTGCGTCAGCGCGCGCACGGACGCGGAACGCGGCGTTTGTCCCAACAACGACAACTCGCCCAAGCCTTCGCCTTCGCCGCGCACCGCGAGGACAATGTCTTGTTGTCCGGAACGTTTAAGAATTTCGACTTCACCTTTCAGAATCACATAGAACGCATCAGGCGGCGTGCCTTCTTCCATAATCAATTCGTCCGCGTTCACAGTAATTTGTTGCGCGGACGCGTAAAGATCTTGCAAATCGGATTGCTTGACTTCGGAAAAAAGTTGCAAGCGACGCAAAAATTCAATGCTCATGACTTGTCCACGAAAAACACGATCCAGAAAAAATTTTCCACGAAACACACGAAAAAACACGAAAAGGAAAAAGATGCGTTCACATTACGAATCGTTTCCATTCCAACTTGCTTGGAGCGCCAAAGTTGATGAGTAATCCGACGCGCAAGCGAGTCGCTTTCAAATAATTCAGGACTTGAGCTTGCTCATTTCCAGACAAGCGATCTATGGCTTAGTTCGACAATAATTTTGCTGTAACAAACAAAATCCGTAACGTATTCTTTTTTCAACCAATCGTCTTTGTATTTTATTCTCAACGGTTTTTGGGCATCAAAAGGAATTCCTTTTTGACTAAATTCTTTCTCGAGCGCTTCCTGATAAACTGCTTCTAAAAATCCTTCTCCCATTTCCTTCCGAACTTCAAACGCCGCGCCTACAATGGCATAAACTTCTTCTTTGAAGATTAATTCTGTCATCCTTTATCTCTCGATTCTGTTTCTTTCATTTCGTGTTGCTTGGTGTATTTCGTGGAAAAAAATACATAATTATTTTCCGTACATTTCGTAGATTACAATTTTTCTTTCGTGTTAATTTGTGTATTTCGTGGATAAAATATCTTTAATTTTTGTCCGTGTAGTTCGTAGATTACAATTTTTCTTTCGTGTTAATTCGTGTATTTCGTGGATAAAATATTTTTTGTTTCGGTTTTTTCGTGGATCACAATCCTTTCAAATACTCCCGAATCTCCATCACCGCCATCGCGCCTTCGCCCGCCGCCGACGCGATGCGATGCACCGTGCCTTTGCGCACATCGCCCGCCGCGAAAATTCCCGGCGTACTGGTTTCCAAAACAAACGGCTCGCGTTCCAAATTCCAGCCCGTCGGTTTTTTTCCATCCGCGATCAAATCGCGTCCCGTGACCACGTAACCTTTTTCATCGCACGTGACGATGTTCGCCGCGAGCGCGCTGCCGGGTTTCACGCCGATAAACACAAACAGCGCGGCGGCGTCGAGCATTTCTTCCTTTTGCGTTTTCGTGTCGCGGATTGTCAACGCCTCTAATTTTTCTTTGCCGTGCAGCGCGAGCAAATCGGTATTCAAACGAATTTCAATCTTTTCATTCGCGCGCAGCAAATCGGTGAGATATTGCGAGGTCGTCAATTCCGTACGCACGAGCATCGTCACCTTCGCCGCAAAGCGCGACAAGAACATCGCGCCTTGCCCCGCGCTGTTCGCGCCGCCGACGACGCAAACATTTTGATCGCGATAATTCGCGGCTTCGGTGTACGCCGCGCCGTAGTACACACCCGCGCCGGTCAATTCCGCCGCGCCCGGCATTTTCAAAATATTGAACGATGAACCGGTCGCGAGCAAAATCGCGTGCGCGGAAATTTTGGTGCCGTCCGCGAGCGTGACCATGCGGTACGGATCGCTGCGTTCGACGAGGATGGCTTCTTGCGTGGACAAAAATTCTACGCCAAATCTTTTCGCTTGCGTCACCGCGCGGCGCGTCAAATCCATTCCGCTAATTCCAGAAGGAAAGCCCATCAAGTTTTCAATCTTGGGACTACTGCCGGCTTGTCCGCCCGGCGCGGCGCGTTCGATCAACAAAACTTTTAGTCCATCCGAACTGCCGTACACCGCCGCCGCGAGTCCGCCCGGGCCCGCGCCGACGATAATCAAATCGTAAAACGGCAACGCGGCTTTCATTTGCACGCCGCATTTTTCCGCCAGTTGTTGAAGCGCGGGATCGCTCATCACCACGCCGTCGGGAAAATAGAGCGTTGGAATTTTTAGCGCGCCATGGTTGGTTTGCTCCACCATCGCGCGCGCTTTAAAATCTTTCTCAATGTCCAAAAACAAATAGGGAATTTGATGCCGCGTCAAAAATTCTTTGACGCGATGTGAATTGTTTGACCACAAGGATCCCGCGACGCGAATGCCCTCAAACGGCAATTGAACATTTTGCTTCCACTCGTCGAGCAAATCGTTCACGATGGGATAAAAATTTTCTTCGGGCGGGTCCCACGGTTTGACGAGATAATAATCCAAACCGACTTTGTTGATCGCGTCAATCGCGGCTTGCGTGTCCGCGTACGCGGTGAGTAGAATTTTGCGCGCGTCGGGAAAAATTTTGCGCGCCGCTTCCAAAAATTGCACGCCGTTCATTTCCGGCATACGTTGATCGGCGACGAAGAGCGCGGCGGTGTCGCCGCGCGCGTGCAACTGCGTGAGCGCGTCGAGCGCGCTCGCGCCCGATTCCGCTTTGAGGACGCGATAATCGCGGCCGTACTTTTGGCGCAAATCGCGTTCGACCGCGTTCAAGACCGCGCGGTCGTCGTCAACGGTGAGAATGACGGGTTTGGGCATCTTGTCGCTATCCTACCACGTTAAGTTCAGAGAATCAACTCTAGCCAATGCCGCGCTTTGCTTTTTTGAACGAAGATGATATATAATCATTTCGGAGTAGGTGGCGGATCGTGGGCGAAAAAAGTTTCGTCGTACTTCTCGGCAATGACCTCTCCGATCGCTATCGCCTTTCTTGTGAAACCGAAAGCGGCAAAGTTGTTCTCTTTCGTGTTCAATACGAAGCATTGATCGGTAGCGAGTGGCGTGCGATTGTCCGCTATGATACGGCACACGGTTTTCCGCATCGCGATTTGATGCACCCGGATGGAGCAGAGGAGAAAAACGATTTTTCGAATCGCTCGAATGCCGAAATCCTAACCTTAGGACAAGAGGATATCAAACGCAATTGGCGCGTTTATCGCGAAGGGTATGAGCAGGAGCTAAAGAAATGAACGAGTTATTTTCCGTTAAATACGATGAACTACTAACCGAATTTAATCGCTTTATTATTGAGCACCCCGAGTTCTTGGAGAATATTCCAGATGAGGCATTGCTCGTGTTTGTTGACCGGGCTGACCAACAGTTTACGCGATTCAATGCCCAGCGTGCCGAGGCATCTCGCAAAAATGACGACCGGTCGAATCGCCCTATCGTTTACATTGAAATTGGCGAACTCGCTCCGATTCACTCTCGCTTGATCAATCCGCGCGTTGTGAACGAATTACCCGGGCTTGTCACCGCGTAACAATCCCCTCACTTCCTCCTGCGCCAAAAAAGAATCGCGCAATTTGTCGTCCACGATTTTCGCCGCGATCCCGCGCACGATTTCCGCCGCGCTTTGCCGCGCGAGCACTGCGCGCGCATCATCGCCGCGCGCCGCGAAAATGTCCGCGCGCGCGGCGTCCACGCGCCACAGCAAAATATTTTTTTCGGCGCGGATGGAAATTTCTTGCGCGCGTTGCAAATCGCGTTCCGCGTTTTCTAATTCGTCGCGCGCGAGAAACGATTGCGCGCGCAAATAATACAACTCGGCGGCGTAACCCAACGCCTCTTCGCGTTCAAAAATGGCGAGGAACGCGTCCGCAAATTTTTGCGCGTCGTCAAATCTTTTTTCGGCGAGCGCGAGTTCTGTGATCGCGGGCGCGGAAACCGAATAGCCCCACAAATTATTTTCCGCGCGCGCAAAATTTTCGGTGAGTGGGTCGAGGAGTTTGTGCGCCGCGTTGAATTTTTTTTGGCGAATCAACGCGCGCGACCACGTGCCTACCGCGAGCGTGTCCCAGATCGGTGCATGCATTTGCTTGAGCGCGCGTCCGCCGCGTTCCGCAATCTCCGCCGCGCGTTCCAATTGATTCAATTCCAAATACGCGCGCGCCATCCACAAATCCGTGAGTCCGTGAAAAAGCGGAACACCCAACACTTGATTCGATCGGACTGCGCGTTCAACGCGTTCAAACGCGCGCGTAAAATCGGCGGCGTCAATTTCAATTCCAATCAGCGTCCATTCGTTGTAACCTTCACCCCACGGATTTTCGATTTGCGCGCTGATGTGCGCGCCCTCTTCCGCCGCCGCGCGCGCGCCGCGCGTTTCGCCGCGACCGTACAAAATGATCGCGCGCGCCGAGCGCATTCGCG
>JACQEA010000097.1 GCA_016200825.1 Chloroflexota bacterium
GCGATTTTGCGATTTGCGAAATCGAGCGGCGCTTGAAACGCGATTTTAGTTGGAACCGCGTAGCCTTTGGTGAGATGATCTTTGATTTGAGTGAGCGCGTCAAGCGCGGGTTTGGAATTGAACGCAACCGTTTTCGCATCCGCGCTGATCAATTCACCGCCGCGCGCATAAACGGACGCCGCGAAATCGGACGCATTGAGATCGAGCGCGTAACAAAATATATCGGGCGGTTTAGAAATTGCCGCGCAGACGCGCGTGAATTCGTCCCACGTTTCGGGCGGCTTGGAAATTCCCGCGCTCTTGAGCAAGTCCGCGTTGTAAAACATCACTTGCATTTGTCGCGCGGGCGCGAGGGAATAAACGCGATGGTTGAATTGCGGATAGCGATCAATAAAGGCGTTGAAAATGCCCGCGCCGTCCGTTGTACGGAGTCCGATGTCCGGGTCTTGCATCAAATCATCGAGCGGAATGATCGCGCCGCTTTTGATTTGCGCGGCGATGTCGGATGGATTGAGCAAAAAGAGATCCGGCGGAACGTTGAAAGTCTGCGCGAGTGGAACGCGTTTGAGCAAATCGGTGTACGCGCCAATGTTATTCGCGCTCACGCGGACGCGCGTTTGCGTCGCGTTGAATTTTTCAACGCGCGCGTTGATCGCGATAGATTGATCTGGCGTTGCGGAAAACCAAAGTTGAATTTCGTTTGGCGCGGGTGTTGGTGAGAGACGCTCCGCCGGAGCGTCTGTTCTCGCGCGCGGAGTGGCGGTTGGAGCAAGCGGCGTCGGCGAAATCGCGCAAGCGGCAAGAAAGAAAAGCGTTAGGACGCGGATGAACGCGGATGAACACAGATCGGAAAAAAATAATCTAGATTTTTCCGCGTTGATCCGCGTACCAGAGGAAATTTTTTTGTTTCGCATTGTTCTCGCTCAACAAATTGGCGGGCTGGAATTTTTCCAACCCGCCAAAATTTTTTCTTCGCGTCTTGTGGGGCGACCACAGGGGTCGCCCCTACATTCATGTTCTTTCGAACATTTTCGCGATTATTTTCCGAAACTCGCGAGCGCGTCGTTCACGCGTTGCACGCCTTCTTTCGCGGCTTCAGCCGGATCAATCGCTTTGAAATCGGGCCCGGTTTTTTGCAGGAACACCGCGGTGTTCATATTCGCGATGATACCGCGCACGGCTTGCCACGCGGGCGCGGTGGGTTCGCGGCGACCGATCGTCGCGAAGAATTGCAGACCGGATTTGAACTGCGGCAAATAATCCGGAAACGCCGGCGCGAGCGCTTTGGCTTTGGCGTCATCCAATGCGACGGTCGCGTCGATGGCGGATTTGGTCGCGGGGAAGTAATTCACATTTGCCGCCCAATCCAATTCCGCATCTTGCGTGAGCAGGTACTTGATAAAGAGCCACGCGCCTTTTTGTTTGTCCGCGTTCGATTTCAAAACGCCGACACTCGGACCAAAGATGTCCACATTATTCTTGCCGTTCGGACCACGCGGCATGGCGGCGATATCCCACTTGAATGGTTTCGCGCTGCCTTTGACCGCGGTATAGTAGAACGGCAAACCGGCCGTGGATCCAAACGTGAACAACACTTTGCCGTTACCGAAATCAGTTTGATCGCCGAACGACGCGGATGGTGAGTACGCGTATTTCTTTTCCGCGGCATTCTTTAACCATTTCAAGGTGTCCACACCGGCTTGTTCGTCAAAGACGGCTTTCTTTTCATCCGCGCTCGCGTAATTTCCACCGCGACTCCACACCATTGACGCAAACGTGGATGTGCTCGAAACAAACGCGTAGCACGAAAAAGTCGGCGTCGTCACTTTGGCGCAAACCGCATCAAAATCATCCCACGTTTCCGGCGGCTTGGCGAAACCGGCGGCGTTCAGCGCTTCCACATTGTAAAACAAAACTTGCGCGGAACGTCCCCACGAGACGCCGATGATTTTATTGTTCCACGTGTCAAAGTACAGCGATTTGTTGATTTCACTTTGTTGCGCCGCACTCAGACCATCCGCACCATTGATGTACGATGTAAGATCAACGACCGCGCCCGCCGTGTCGTACGTGGCGAGATCGCCGGGATTGCCGATAACCATATCGGGCGTCGCGCCGGCTTGAATCGCGGCGTTAGTTTTTTGCAGCGTTTGATCGTAATTGCCCGCGACCGTTTGCACGAGATAATATTGTGGATTCGCTTTATTGAAATTATCCATCAATCTTTGCAACGTCGCGACTTGGGACGCGCCGGTGAGCGCGCTCCAAAATTGAATCTTGACCGCGTTCGGCGCGGCGGTGACGCCGGGCGTGATCGGCGTCGCGGTCGGCGGCGGCGCTTTCGGCGCGGCAGTCGCCGGGGCAGTCGTCGCGGTTGCGGCGGGCGGTTGAGTTGCCGCGGGTTGTTGCGTCGCGGGCGGCGCAGTTGTTGGCGCGACGGTTGGCGGCACCGGGGCCAGCGCGGGCGCGCACGCGGCGATGATAAACATCAAGACCGCAAGCAGAACGAATATCTTTTTCATTTTCCTCTTCTCCTCTTTAAAGTGGCGGGTGACCAGTGACGGGTGAAAAGAAAATCTCACTCACTTGCTCCCGCGCGATGAACAGCTGATTGACAAATCCATGAAGAGTTCTCTTGATACCGGGCACCTCCAATCACTTTTCTATTGCGAAACGCGCACGCGTTGCTTCGCTCGCAATGACAAGAGCAATCTATCCTCTAATTCCGACTGACGCGATGCCTTCCACAAACCACTTCTGCAAAACCAAATACAGCACCATGATCGGAATGATCGTCATCGTCGCGCCGGCCATCAACAATTGCACTTGTGTTCCGGCTTCGGTGATGAACGCCGCGAGTCCAACTTGGATCGGACGCATTTGCGCCGAGTTGGTAACGAGCAGGGGCCAGATCAGCGAGTTCCACGTTCCGAGAAATGTTAGCACCGCGCTGGTGATCAACGCCGGTTTCGATAAAGGCAACACGACGCTCCACAAAAATCGCGAGTGGGTCGCGCCGTCCATCACCGCCGCGTCGTACAATTCGTTGGGAATAGATCTGAAAAATTGACGAAAAAGAAAAATGCTAAAAACGGTCGCGATCCAGGGAATGGTCAGCGCATAGTACGTGTCAACCCAATTTCTGATTTGCGCGTTCGGATCCAGATTGAGCATCGTCGCGATCAATGAATCGGGCGTGGGGAATCGAACCATAAAAACATAATTCGGTACCAGCGTCAGTTCGCCCGGAATCATCAGCGTCGCGAGCAAAATAATAAAAAGAAAATCGCGTCCGGGAAATTTGAGCCGCGCAAACGCGTAGGCCGCCAACACGCCGGTCGTCAACACGCCCAAAACCGTCACCAGACCGATAGAAATAGTATTGGCAAAGTAACGCAAGATCAAACACTGATCCAAGATTGCGAACGGATTGCCGGCATCGTACGCGCACGGTTTCGAGCCGTTCATCACCATAATCGCTTCCGGATAATTGGAGATCAACCAATTGCGCGGAAAAAATCCAGCGGTCGTCGCTTCATTGTACGATTTGAGCGATCCAAACACCATCCACACAAACGGAAAAAGCATAAAGAGCGCGCCCGCGATCAGCACCGTATGAATCGCGCCGTTCACCAACAGACTGCGCGCGCGATCGCGATTCATCCGAAACAGATTGGTGGTCATCGTTAGGCTCCTTCGCCGCGGCGCCCCAAATATTTAAATTGAATCAAGGTAAGCGCGAGAATCAGAATCGAAAGTAAAACCGCGATAGCGGTCGCGTACCCCGCCCGTTGTTGCGCGTACAGCGTGTTGAACATCAACACACTCACCGTGCGCGTCGCGCCGAGCGGACCGCCCAAAGGTTGCGCGACCATGCGGTTCATCGCGAAAATATGATTGAACGCTTGGAACGAGCCGATGATCGAAATGACGCCGACGAAAAAAAGTGTGGGCGCGAGCAAAGGAATCGTAATGTGGCGAAAAAGTTGCGCGCCGTTCGCGCCGTCAATGCGCCCCGCTTCGTACAATTCCACGTTGATATTGGTCAGCCCCGCGAGAAAAATAATCACGTCGAATCCGAGCGATTGCCAAAACGAAAAGATCATCACGCTGACGAGCGCGAGACTGGGACCTTCCGCCCACTCCGGCACTTGAAGCTTGAAAAATTCTCCTAGCAATTTGAACACACCATCCGGTTCGACGAGCCATTGTTGAATGGGCAAGCCGAGAAATTGCATGAAATGATTCGCGAGTCCGTTGCGCGGATCAAAGACCCACGCCCACACAATCGCGGAAGCCACGGTGGAGATGACGTGCGGCATAAAATAAATTGTGCGATACACCCCGCGCCCGCGAATTTTTTGAAACAATAAGTACGCGACGAGAATGCCGACTATGATCGTGATGGGCACAGTACCGAGAACGTAAAAGATCGTCGTTTTCATCGCGTCCCAAAATTCGGGCGCTTGGAGCGCGCGGTTGTAATTATCGAAACAGGCGAGGAGGTTTTGAAAAATGCCGAAGGATTCCGGGATTTTCGCAATCGCGTCGGCGTCGGCGCACGCCAAACGAAAATTACGAATCGTGCCAAATTGCATGCTGATCCAGAGCGCGTAACCGACCGGGATGATGTGAAACACCGTGAGGATGATCATCGCCGGCGCGAGGTACAGAAAACCAAACCATTCTTTGCCGCGCCAAGATTTTTTTGCGCGCGCCGGCGAAGAGTTTTGTATCGAAATCGTTTGTGCAGATTGAGCCATCATCACTCCTCGGCAACGAGGTCAGACTAGACGCGGAGCAAGCGTGCATTTTGATTATACGCGGAAAAAGGTTTTTGACAAGGGATTGTCATCCGGGTAGAATCAAGAAAATTCCAATCGAAAAAAGTAATCGCGTGATAGTCTTTCGGTTTAAACAAAGGAGGTTGAAATGGGTCTTACGGTTCTGGATATTGAAGTCGGAAATCCCGCAAACCCAAAAGTCACAGAAAAGATCGAGTTCCTCATTGACTCGGGAGCCATCTATTCTGTTGTTCCAACGCCAATCCTGGAGAGACTCGGTATTAAACCGATTGCGGAGCAGACGTTTCGCTTGGCAGATGGAAGCAAGATCGTTCGCAAAAAGGGTGTTGCTTATTTCAAGTACGGCGATCAGGCGGGCGGTGCGGATGTCATCTTTGGCGAGGAGGGCGACAGCCAACTCTTGGGCGCGTTCACGTTGGAAGCATTGGGACTCGCGCTGGATCCTCTGCGTCGCGAATTGAAACCTCTGCCGATGATTCTCGCGCTTGGAATGAAAGCGGATCAAGTTTGAAAGAAAAAGGCAAACACGGTCTGATTATTGTGTACACCGGCGACGGCAAAGGCAAAACCACCGCCGCGTTGGGCATGGCGTTGCGCGCGATTGGGCGCGGCTGGCGCGTCTTGATGGTGCAATTCATGAAAGGCACGTGGCATTACGCGGAATTGGACGCGGCAAAACGCCTCGCGCCGGATTTAGAAATTATTCCGATGGGCAAAGGCTTTTACAAAATTCTCGATGACAAGTACACCGATGAAGAACATCGCGCCGCCGCGCACGCCGCGCTCGAGTTTGCGCGCGAACAAATGCGGTCCGGTAAGTATGACTTGCTAATTCTCGACGAAGTAAACAACGCGGTGGCGACGGAATTGTTGCCGCTGGATGCGCTGATGAATTTTCTCGATGGCAAGCCAGACGATTTCAATATCGTGTTGACCGGGCGCGGCGCGC
>JACQEA010000166.1 GCA_016200825.1 Chloroflexota bacterium
GCGCGATCTTAAACGCGCGGGGCGCGCGCTCGCGCTGTGGAGCGCGGCGCAAATCGTTTTGATCGCGGCGTACGGCGCGTGGCTTTTGCCAACCGATCGCGTGACGGCGTACGGCGAATTAAGCGCGGAGCAGAGCGTCGGGTTGCTCGATATGTTGACGCGCACCGTCGCGTCATTTGTGTTGGGCGATACGGTGCCGGACGCGTATCAACACGCGCTTGCGCCCATCGTGACGATTGCGCTTATCGCGTGTCTCATTGTTTGGGCGCGGCAAGATCGCGCGCGCGCGATTTTTATCGCGCTGTATATTGCGGTGCCTCTTGTCGGGGTTTATCTCACGTCGCTTGGTCGTCCGTTGTTCAGCGAGCGCTACATCACCGGAATTTTGCCCGCGTATTTCTTGTTGATCGCGTTTGGACTGACCACGTTGTGGAAATTGCAAAATCGTTGGCGCGCGATTGCGGTCGCGCTCGCGGCGATTTTTTTGATCGCCAGTGCCGCGTACGCGCTCGCGAATTATTATTTCAATCCCGCGTACGCCAAAGCGCCGGATTGGCGCGGCGTGTGGCAAGTGATCGCGCAGGAACGCCGCGCGGGCGACATCGTCGTGCAAAATTTTACCGACGATGCGATGTCGTACTATCGCAATCGTTTTCTGTTAGCTACCGTTCCGCAAATTCAACCCGGTTGCAATAATGCGATAGATTATCTGCCGGTCATTACGCTGCCCAAAGATTTTTTTGCGACGGCGGAAGATCAGAAACGTTTGGCGCAATTGAACGCGGATTGTCAGCGCATTTGGTTTATTCCGGCCGCGCCGGATTGGTGGGACCCCGCGCGCGCGGTCGAAAAATATTTGACGCGGCACGACGATCTGATTTTGGATCGCACGATCTCTACGCTGCAATTGCAGTTGTATCAAACGCCGCGCGAATTTGAAACTCAATTGACGCGCATCGACGCGCGCGTGGACAACGCGCAACTCGTGGGTTATCGCGCCGAAGGTTTCGCGCGCGGGGAAAAAATTTCAATCGCCGCGGGAAAAATTTTGCGCGTCGTGTTATACTGGCGCGCGGCGAACCAGATCGAAAAGGATTACACGATTTTCGCGCATCTCGTGGATGCAAACGATCAGATCGCCGCGCAACTCGATCATGCGCCCGTCCCCGGCGATTATGCGACGAGTGTGTGGCGGAGCGACGAATGGATTGTGGACGCGTTTGATTTGCGCGTGGATGCGCCGCCCGGAATGTATATGCTTGCCGTAGGTTTGTACGATCCCGCGACATTGGAGCGCGCGCCCGCGCGCGATCCCAACGACGCGCGGTTTGCGAATGATCGCGTAACTTTATTTCAAATTACAATCAGTCCATGAATCATTCTGAAGAATTACAAATAACAAATGACAAATTGCGCTTTGCGCGCCGCGATTTTTTTGCGCTCGCGCTGATCACCGCGCTCGTCTTGCTTTTTTTCTGGCGCGTGCTCACGCCGCGCGCGGAAGATCGCGCCGCGTTTCCGCCCGGCGATTTCACGGATCAATTCTGGATGTTTCGCGTCGAGACCGCGCGCGCGTTCGCGCACGGACACTTGCCGTTGTGGTCGGAATATTTCAACAGCGGGCATCCGTTGCTCGCGGACGTGCAGAGCGCGGTTTTCTATCCGATCAGTTTGATCTGGACGCTGATCGTCGTCGCAGTGCGCGGCGAAAATTTTTCGCTCTTTGATTTGGAACTCGAAGCGATTTTCCATTTCATGCTCGCGGGCGCGTTCACGTATTTATTTGCGCGGCGCGTTTTGAACGCGCGCGTCCCCGCGCTGGTCAGCGCGCTCACGTTCACCTTCGGCGGCTATCTCACGAGTTATCCGCCGCAACAACTCGCGATTTTGGAAACGGCGACGTGGCTGCCGCTAATTTTATTTTTGATTCACCGCGCGCAATATCGCGGCGGCGCGAATTATTTCGCGGCGGGACTCGCGCTCGGCATTGCCGCGCTCGCGGGACATCCGCA
>JACQEA010000098.1 GCA_016200825.1 Chloroflexota bacterium
CGCCGCGAATTTACCAAAGTCGTTCACAAGCACGCGGAAGAAGCGCACATCGCGTTGCGCAACGTCCGCCGCGATGGGTTGAAAGATTTGGAAGAGATGGAAAAAGAAAAAATGATTTCAGAAGATCAACATTTCAAAGGCAAGGACGCGTTGCAAGAATTGATTGACAAGTATATCGCGCGCGTGGATGAAATGAGCAAAGCCAAAGAAGCGGAGATCATGGAAGTCTAAATAGTCAATTAGTCGAGTAGTCTGGTAGTCCATTCGTCGGACTATCCGACTATTCGACTATTCGACTAATCCGACCAATTATGGAATTTGACAGAAGCGCACTCACAAAGATTCCAGTTCACATCGCGATCATCATGGACGGCAATGGACGCTGGGCGCAAGCGCGCAATCAACCGCGCCTCGCGGGCCATCGCGCGGGCGTAGAAAATATTCGCCGCGTGTTGGAAGCCGCGGTCGAGTTCGACGTAAAGATTCTAACAATCTACGCGTTCTCAACTGAAAATTGGGGCAGACCGGACGACGAAGTGCAGGGCTTGTTGGAAATTTTTCAACAGGTACTCGAACGCCAAGTTCCCGAATTGCACAAGAACGGCGTCAAACTCCGGCATCTCGGTCGGCTGGATGGCATCAACGCGAAAATGACGCAAGCCGTGCAACGCGCGATTGACTTGACCAAAAATAATAATCGGATCACGTTGAACGTCGCGTTCAATTATGGCGGGCGCGCCGAAATTCTGGACGCAATTCGCAAAATGATTTCCGAAAACGTGGATCCAAATGCATTGGACGAAGCGCGCTTTGCTTCTTATCTCTCGACCGCCGGTATGCCCGATCCCGATCTAATTATTCGTACCGCCGCCGAGATGCGCTTATCGAATTTTTTGATTTGGCAATCCGCGTACAGCGAATATTACACCACGGCAACCTTGTGGCCCGATTTTGATCAACGCGAATTGTTCAACGCGTTGCAAGCATTTTCGCAACGCCAGCGCCGCTTTGGAAAATTGGAGAACGTTTGAGATCTGCGTTTAGTTCTTGAATCAATGTCTCTGCGACGCCGTCTCCTCAGCGCGATTCTTCTCATCCCGCTTGTCCTCGCGTCAGTTTATTTCGGCGGTTGGTTTTATTTTGCAATTTTCTCCGCCGCGTTATTGTTGGCGGGTTGGGAATTTTTTCGCCTCACCGCCAACGCGGGCAACGCGACACAACCGGCTTTGGGACTTGGACTCATCGCGCTGTGGCTCATGAGTGCAGTGATGCCCGCGATAAACGCGCGCGAAATAATTATCGCGATGCTCGCGCTTTCGCTCATCCGCGCGATTTTTCAACCCCGCGCGAATTGGTTGACCGGGTGGGCGTTGACGTTTGCGGGCGCGCTTTACGTCGGCGCGTTCGGATCGTACATCCTCGCGTTACGCGCATTGCCCAATGGATTGATGTGGGTGACGATCACATTATTCGCGACGTGGGCGACTGACTCGTTTGCATTTTTGTTTGGCACATTATTTGGGCGCACGCCATTTTTCCAACATATTAGTCCTAAAAAAACTTGGGAAGGCGCAATCGGCGGATGGGGCGGCGCAATTTCTGCGGGCTGGTTGTTGGGATCGTTGTACGGATTGGATCCGTTTCTGATGTCCGGCTTTGGTTTTGGAATTGGAATTCTCGCGACGATTGGCGATCTGGTTGAATCCTTGATCAAACGCCAAGTCGGCGCAAAAGATTCCGGGGCGATCGTGCCGGGACACGGCGGCGCGTTGGATCGTTTGGATAGTTTGTTGTTTACTTTTCCATTTGCTTTTTATTTTGTAACGGTGCTGTTCAATCGCTAGAAAATTTCCGCGTTATTTTTTTACGATGCTCACCTTTGTCACCTCGGTTCTGCAACTCGGCAATATTATTATCTCGGCCGCGATCATCATTGTCGCGTTTTCGCTGTTGCTTTATCTCCTCGCGTACAATTTTCGCAACCCGGTCGCGCGCGCGTTTTCCGCGTTGCTCGCGTTCTTGACCATCGTTTACATCGGCGATGTTTTTTTGCAGCGCATTGA
>JACQEA010000167.1 GCA_016200825.1 Chloroflexota bacterium
GGTTTTCCTTTTTTAGACGCGTCGCCGCGGCCTTCGGTCTGCCAGCGTTGCAAAATTTTGCGAACGTACGCCCAACTGCGCTTGTTGTTTTCGACCGCAATCTTGAACGCGTCGGCGATCCAGTCCGCGCGGTATTCTTTTTCCGCGTCTTTTAATTCTTCCGCGAGCATGGGCGTCAACATTCCAATGTTCTGCTCGTAGAGCGAAAAAATATTTGGGCGCGCTGGCGCGGGCGCGCGCGTGTGGCTGGGCGCGGGTGCGGATTTTTCTCCCGCGCTCTGCGCGCGTTCGAAGGCTTTGCGTCCCGCCGCGTTGTTCAAAAAATACGCGTCATTCGATTGCAACAACGTGCCGCGCGCCACCGCGCGCTCCAACGCGCGCGTGAGCGAATCGGGCGCGGTGAATGATTGCATCAACGTTTGATCTGCCGCGAGTTCATCGGCGCGAATAAATTGTTCACGCGCGTGTGCGTTCGCGATTTGCCAAAGGATGTGCAAAGTTATTTTTAGTTCGGCAAGATCATCAATCGCCGGAAGCAGTTCGCTGAAAAATTGATTCGGCACCGGCGTGATGCTGATCTTGCCGGAGGCAAAGCCGGAGAATAGTTTCATAGTAGGTAGTCGTTAGTCTCTAGTCGTTAGTCTCTAGTCGTTGGTCGCTCGTCAATCGTCGTTAGTCAATCACCAGAGATTATCGGCTGATGAAAACCGGCTAACGACAAAAGTCTAGTGACTAACGACGAGTGACTTTATCTTCCACAAACAAATTATCAAACTTGGCTTGCTCTTCGATAAAACGCAACTTGAGATCGCGCGTGGGTCCATGCCGATGTTTCGCGACGATGATCTCGGCGATCTTGTCCGGATATTCTTTATTCGGGTGCGCGTTCTGCCACGACTCGAGCGTGGGATAGTACGTCTTTTCGCGAAAGATAAACATCACCACGTCGCTATCCTGTTCAATCGAACCCGACTCGCGCAAATCCGCGAGTTGCGGCCGATGATCTTGACGCGATTCGACCGCGCGCGAGAGTTGCGAGAGCGCGACGACGGGCAGGCGCAGATCGCGCGCGAGTTCTTTGAGTTGGCGCGAGATTTGCGAAATTTCTTGGACGCGATTTTCAATCCGTCCGCGCGCGGTCATCAATTGCAAATAATCAATTATGATCATATCCAATCCGTACTCGGAATGCAAACGCCGCGCTTTGGCGCGCACTTCGATCGGCGTCAACGCCGCGCTATCGTCAATAAAAATTTGCGCGTCGGACAAAACGCCGGTCGCTTTGACCAGATGCGGATATTCCTGCTCGCCGATTTTGCCGACGCGCAGATTTTGCGAATCAATCAACGCCATCCCCGAGACTAGGCGTTGCACCAATTGTTCCGCCGACATTTCCAAACTAAAGAGCGCGACCTTTTTGCGTTTTTCAATCGCGGCGTGTTGCAAAATCGAAAGCGCGAACGATGTTTTACCGGAACCGGGGCGACCCGCGACGATGATGAGATCGGAAGGTTGAAAACCGCCGAGCAATTTATCGAGATCGTAAAAGCCGGTCGGTACGCCGAACAAATCATTCGGATGGCGTTGCACGTAATCGAGGCGATCCAAGAATTGATCAACCGCGACGCGAATCGGTTTGAGTTCACGGCTCATCCGTTTTTGCGCGACGGCAAAGATCACTTCTTCGGATTTGTCAATGATCGTGTCAATATCGTCGCCGCTGTCGTACGCGAGCCCGGCGATTTGTGTGGACGCTTGAATCAAGCGGCGTTGCAACGCGGTCTGTTCAACGAGATGCGCGTACTGTTCGATGTTCGCGGCGGTAGGTGTCGCGTTGATGAGCGCAGTAATATACGCCGCGCCGCCCACGTCGTTGATTTTATTTTTGCGTTCCAGTTCCGCGACGACGGTGAGAAAATCAATCGGTTCGCGGTGTTCGTGCAACGCAAAAATCGCGTCGAAGATCCACGCGTGTTTTTCGTGATAAAAATCTTCGGCGTGAACCAGCGGCGCGATTTTGATGATCGCGTCCGGCTCAAGGCGAAAATAATTCCCGGTGGCGCGGGCTTCCCGGGAATCTGTTTACGATCTTTCAAGCCTCATTTCCAAGTTATTTTCAAATCAATTAACTGGTAAGCGATAATCCCAAATTACCTGCTTCTTCAAGAATCTTCCCATAAACGAATTCATGGGCATTGTGAAATGCGTTTAGGCTTCTAGCGAGGTTCAACTTGTCAATATCTTCAGAGAAATCATCTTTGATGAGTACGAGTCTTCCTTCTTCTAATCCAATATGAGCACCATTTAGCCGGGCATTAAGCGTGGTTTCACATAACCGATGTGAATATATTTCACCTAACCTTTGTGAGAATCCCTCAAGTAGGGAATCTCGATAAACCGATTCTGGCGACGATTGCGCCGTGCAAATCGGTGACTGATATGGTTTCGCATCGCC
>JACQEA010000204.1 GCA_016200825.1 Chloroflexota bacterium
GACGTGTATGCAAAACCTTCGCGCAGGATGCTAGAGCATTTGACAGCAAGATATTTCTACGTAACCAGCGGCAATAGAACTTTTTGCATACACGTCCTAAGAAACACGAAAGAATCGTTAGAGTGTTCGTGGGCTTGCGTGTTTTTCGTGGACGCCTTTTCTTATTGCGGATAAAGTCTATGTGTGTATTTCGAGGACAAATTATTTTTGCGCCGCGTGATGCGGCACACTCGCGGCGGGTTCAGGTCGTTTTTCCAACGCGGGCATTAGCTTGAACACCGGGGCTTTGACGCGCGCGGACAAATGTTTGACCAAGAGCGCGCGCGTGTGCAAATGTTGAAAACCGTACGCGGCGAGCGACGCGGGCAAACCACTTTCATAATCGCGCACACTGCAATAGATCGGTTTATGCGGCGCCGCCCACAACAACGCGAACGCGCCTTGCAATAAAGTTTCGCTGTACGCTTGCGCTTGCGGATGCAACCAAAAACGCAACCAGTACGCCGCCGCGCCGCGCTGAACGCGCACCGCACCGGCAAGTTCGCCTTCGGCTTCCAAAATATATCCGACGCCGCGCGATTGATCCCACCAATCGCCGATCTTGCCGCCTTGTCCTTCGGCGGACAACATTCCTTCCGCGAGTTGAACCGCGCGCGGCGTGAGTTGCGCGTACAAACGCAATAGATTCCAGCCATCGCGCAAGCGTTGATGCCGCAAAATATTTTGTTTGCGCAAACCCACGGGCCAAAAATTCAGCCGATAAATATCTTCGTGCGTATACGTATTAAAACCGCACGTCGCGAAAATTTGCTCGACTCCGTCACCGCTGGGCAATTGCGCGAACAATCGTAAATTACCTTGCTCGCCCAATGCTTGCGCACATTCAGCCAGCAAGCGATACCAAATGGAGACCGCGTCCGGATCCGCGGCGAGCGCGGGCGCGATAAAAGTAATGTCCGCTTCCGGTCGGCCGCGGCGCAAACGCGCTTGCGCAAATCCCAACGCGCGATTGCGCGCGGGCGCGGCGGCAGATAACACGAATGTCTGCGCGCCAATTTCGCTCCACGGCACCGCCGCGGCAATCGCGGCGCGTAGTGGCGAGTGGGGCCATAACACCGCGCGTTCCAAATCTAATTGCATCCCGCGCGATTGATCGCGCAGAATTGCGCGATAATCTTGCCATTTCAACCAACGCGCCATTCAAACACCTCGCTTCGGGTGTGGATGCAAAATCTTTTTGCAGGATTCCAGAGCGTGTGACGATAAGATTTTTCAAAAAGACCCGCAACAATAAATCTTTTTGCATACACGCCCTAATTTTACCGCAAGAAAATGAAAATGACAATTCCTAAAAAACCCGCGTTGCGATTTGGTTGAGAAATTGCGCGCTCGGCACGCGCAGCGATACAATTGGCGTAATCATCCTGTAATCTCGCGGCACTTGCCATTCATCAGTGGCTTTGGTATAATGACGAGCGTCTCATCGAGAAACAAAATGTCGCAAGCGAATTACCTCCTGGTCTCTCAGAATGACGCGCTCGGTCAAGTGTTGGGGCATGCGTTGAACGCGCGCTGGGCAAATCTTTCTACCGCGCAAAATTCAGACGAGGCGTTTCGCTATCTTGAACGCGATCAGGTTGAAGCAATTTTTGTGGACGCGCGCGACGTATCGGAATGTAAACCGTTGCGATCACGTTGGCGCGGACCGATCGTGCTGTTATTCAACGGCGACACCAAGAGCGCGGCGTTACGCGGCTATCAAATCGGTGCCGATCTCGCGCTGGCGATCCCGTGCGATTCGCGCGAATTGGTCGCGCGCGTTCGCGCGCTCACGCGCCGCATCGCGTTGCAACCATCTTAAATTCTATGAAAGGCAATTCCACCATGAAACGAATTTTTATTTTTGCCGCGATTTTTATGCTCGCCGCACTCACCGCCGCATGTTCGTCGAATGCCGACACCGATCAAACGGCGCCGCAACAACCACCCGCGGCGCAACCCACGTTGGGCGCGCAAGCCACGTTACCCGCGCCGGTTGGCAATTGTCAATCGCGTTTGTGGGGCAAGGTCGAAAATTCCGCGACGAAACAATCGCCGCCGAATGTGACGATTGAAGTTGCGAGCGCGAATTTCAAGGGCAAGACCGTGACCGATAACAACGGGCTGTATGGATTTTTTGGATTGTGCGCGGGCGAGTACACGGTTTCGATTACGCCGCCGAACGCAAAGGCATCGCAACCGGGTCCCAAGGTTTCATTAGACGGTGCCAAGCAAGTGAAATTCGATTTATCGTACAAGTGATCTGACGGATCGTTTTAGAAAGCCGCGGTTTCGATATGCCGAACAGTCAATGTATGAATCACAGTTAAGATTCGCGTGGCTGGCTCGGCATGCTTTTGCGGTAGGACCGGCGGCGTCGCGAGTAGGACTGCAGCACTAGTACTTACGTCGCGCGCTTGAAAGCAAATTGTAATCTATAATAGCGCCAATGTATGTTATGATGCGGTCACTTGAACGACCCACAGATTTTGTCAGGGTCGGTTTTTTGTAACTTGTAAAGGGTTGTGCAATGGTTAAATTCAACAGGCACTCAAAAACATTTCGC
>JACQEA010000205.1 GCA_016200825.1 Chloroflexota bacterium
CGTTTGGAATCGGCATTCTTGTTTTCACCGCGGGATTTGGAATATTACAAATGGCGATGGAAGGCAGTTTATTTTTGTACGGATTGTTAAATATTGCCGATGTGTTCATCGCATTAGTCATCGCGCATTTAGTTTTATTGCCGCCGATAGTGCAAGGCGGACGACGGCGCGGAGAATCGCCGTGAACATTCTCGCGATTCTCGCGCTGTGCTTGGCGACGGGCGCGGCGATTCGTTTGTTGCGCCATTTGCCGCGTTTGGTTTTCGCCGCGACGTTGCTGGGTTCCGCCGCGATGGGCGCGCTCGTGATATTTTCTTCCGCCGAGCCGTTTGATTTGGTTGGGCGCGCGCTCGCGTTGGACGCGACGACGCGCGCGTTTTTGTTTCCCGCGCTCGGAACGGCGGCGGCGCTCGCGCTGTTCAGTCCGCTTACTTTTCAACCGAGTTCTCAACCCGCCGCGCGCATTGCAAATTCACTCGGCACATTTTTATTTTCTAGTCTCGCGCCGCTGATCGTCGCGATGGCGCTGGATAGTTTTCCGCTCGCCGCAATTTTTTGGGCGCTCGGATTGATGCCGCTGATTTTTCTCGCGCAACCGCGCGGGACGAATCGTGTTGGCGGCGCGGCGCAATTTTTGTTGATGACGATTATCGCGGCGGCGTGTCTGTTGTTGGGCAATCGTCTATTGGAATTGTATCCCTTTACGCCGGAGAATCTTGATTTGCTTCGCGGCGCGGCATTATTTTTGACATTGGGTTTTGGAATTTTGCTCGCGGCAGTTCCGTTTAACGCGTGGGTCGGATCGTTCGCGGATGAAATGCCATTGTTGGGCGTAGGATTTTTAGCGGGAGTCGCGCAGCCGGTTGGATTGTGGTTGTTGATTCAATTGCTGACGCGCGCGCCGTGGCTCGGAGAAAAATCGCCGTTATTAAGTGGACTCGTCGCGCTCGGCGTGATAAGTTTGATTGGCGGCGCGTTCTTCGCGCTCGCGGAACGCCGCGATCAACGTTTCGTCGCGGCGCTCGCGTTGCTATCGCTTGGCGACGCGTTGATTGGTTTTGGATTAGGCACGCGCGTCGCGTTGATGGGCGCGCTGATCGCGCTGATCAATCGCGCGTTGGGGATCACGCTGTTGTGCGGCGGGTTGAGTTTTGTGCGTTATCATCCGGAACGACGCTGGCACACGATTGGAATCCTCGCGCTGTTAGGCGGCGGATTTATTTTGATCGGACTCGCGCCGACGCTCGGCGCGTTAGCGCGCGCAACAATTTATCGCGATGTGGGCAATCTCGGTTTGACGGTGTTGTTGTTCGCCGCGCAAGGCGCGGGCTTGCTCGCGCTCATTCGCTTTGTTTTGCCGCTGATTGCGGCGATGCAAGTGGGCGTGGAAGCCGCGGCAGAATTTAAAATTGTTCCGTATTTAGCGAGCGCGGTAATTGCCGCGGTATTTATTTTTGCAATTCTCGGCGGACTCGCGCCGCAAGTTTTCATTGACCCGTTGATGACGGTGGTGAATCGCATCGAGTTCTTGAAATAAAAAAACGCCGCGCGAATTTTCCGTGCGATTATTTTATCACTCCCGCGTCTCGCATAATCTTTTTCAGC
Source organism: Chloroflexota bacterium (assembly GCA_016200825.1). GTDB lineage: Bacteria > Chloroflexota > Anaerolineae > UBA4142 > UBA4142 > JACQEA01. The sequence continues at coordinate 1,606 of JACQEA010000205.1, forward strand.
GCGATTCTTTCAACGTCGCCGAGCGATTGCAACGGCAAGCGCGGCGGACCCCCGTAAAATTCTTTCAACTCATCGAGCGCGGCTTTCATTCCCGGCACGCCCCAATGCGCGGTCACCGCCGCGTTGAGCGCGTACACGCGCAATTGAATTTCTTTTGCGCGCGCGTGATCGCCGCGTTTGAACGCGTCGAAAATTTCAACGCATTCGCGCGGCGCGACATTCGCGAGCGCGGGCACGCATCCTTTCGCGCCGACGCACAGCGCGGGATAAAACACGCCGCCCGAGCCCGCGAGCAGCGCGAAATCCGCGCGCACCGCGCGAATCATTTCGGAATATTTGCCGATGTTCCCCGCGCTGTCTTTGATGCCGACGATATTCGGATGTTTCGCGAGTTCGATCACGATGGATACGTCCAAATCAATTCCCGTGTACACGGGAACGGAATACAAAATAATCGGAATCGGCGATGCGTCCGCAATCGCGCGATAATGCGCGATGAGCGCGGCGGCATTCATTTGCGGTTTGTAATAGTACGGCGTGACGACCATCGCCGCGTCTGCGCCAATGCGCGCGGCGTGTTGAACGAGCGATAACGCCGCGCGCATGGACTCTGCACCCGCACCCGCGAAAAAAGTTTTCTCGCGCGGTATGGCCTCGCGCGCGGTTTCCCACACCGCGCATTTTTCTTTTTCGTCCAGCGACACGTACTCCCCATTCGATCCCAACACGACGTAGCCGTGCAATCCCGTCGCGTTCCATCTCGCGAGATTCGCTTTTATTTTATCGTGCAAAATATTTCCATCGTTGTCGAACGACGTGGGTATCGGCGGAAAGACGCCTTCGATTTTGAATTTCATTTGAAAACCTTAATAACTGACGTTACGCACCAATTGTCACCCTGAGCGAAGCGAAGGGTCTTGTTGCTCCAAAAGCGACCAAATTCTCCCAAACGTGAGAAGAATCCATTTGAAACAACAAGATTCTTCACTCGCTTTGCTCGTTCAGAATGACACCGAAGAACACAAAGAGCGAAACGTCATTGCGAGCACGTTCGCTTCGCTCAGTATGAACTCCGCGAAGCAATCCCCAGATGCACTTGGAGATTGCTTCGTCACAAACTACGCTCCTCGCAATGACGGTATCAGTAATTTCTTTGTGCCAAGATTTTTTATTCCTCCGTCTGTATCACGCTTCCGCAATAATTACATTCCGCGCTGTCGTTGTCAATCCATTCCACTTCATCACTCCGCACAGGCGCGGCGCACTGCGGACATTTCGGCGGCAATTTTCCGCGTGACGCGATGGACGGCGCGCCCGCTACGCTGACGCGATCCCCAAACTCTTTTTGCAATTCCGCCGCGGCTGATTTCATTCCGTTCGCGTTCATCGTTTGCGTAATCGCGTTGTAAAAATTTGAGGCGCGCGGCAACATTTGCAATTGCATAAACCAAGTGAGCGCGTTGCGCGCGTGCGCGAGCGCGTTGGCTTCCTCGCGCGCTTGCGCGTACGCGAGTGATGCTTGCGCGTGCGCGTTCGCCGCGTGAGCCACGCGAAAATCTGCGCGGCGTCCGCGTAATTTCCATTCGCGAGCATTTGATTCGCGCGCGCGACTGCTTGGACGATGATCGGATTCGCGGGCATCAGCGGAGGACGACGAATCATGCGACGAAATGGACGACGGAACATTCGGTAAGACCTCTTCACCACAAAGACACGAAGAGCACAAAGAAAAAAATGATACCGTCATTGCAAGGAGCAGATTCGCTTCGCTCACTGTAAACTCTGCGACGAAGCAATCTCCAAGTGCATCTGGGGATTGCTTCGCGGAGTTCATACTGAGCGAAGCGAACGTGCTCGCAATGACGTTTCACTCGTTGTGTCTTTGTGGTGAGATTAGTTTTTCAAACTCGCCAGCCACCCCGCGACCAAAATCAACGCGCTCGGCGACACCAACCGAAAAACAATTTTCGATGACGTCGTATCGCGCCGCGCGTAATATATTATCGCGCTTGCAACAATCAGCGCGAGCGAGCCGAGCATCGCGACGAAAAGAATTTGTAAATTGGACGATAACCAATAACCGCTCGCGAATGCAATCGCGTGCGCGGCAATCAACACGAACCACAACAACAACGCCGCGCGCGTGCGTCCGAGCGACGCGGCAAAACCAAACACACCGAGCGCGCGATCCGTTTCGACATCGGGCAAGGTTTGCGCGAGATGCGCGGCGAACACGAGTGGGATGCCCATCGGAAACATCAAAAGGTACGTCCACGAAAAACTTGACGCGGCGTCCCAAACAAAAAACGGCAGAACTGAAAACCCCATCACGTACGCGACCCAACTGTACGGCGTGCCGCGCAATTTGAAATTGTAAATTTGCCCCGCTAATGTTCCGAGCAATGCGAGAATAAATCCAATCGGTCCGAGCGTGAGCGCGAACGCGAGCATCGCGATAAACGCGACGATGATGAGCGCGCGCGCTTCGCTCGGTTGCACGAGTCCGCGCGCGATCGGCTTGTTCGGTTGCGCTTGCGCGTCAAGCGTGCGGTCGAGATAATCGTTCGTCATTCCGACGTGCGCTTGCGAAAGAAAAAGTGTAATGATTGCGCGCGCAAAGCGCGCCGCGTCAAAATTTTCGCGCGCGCTCGCAATGCCGAGAATGCATGCGAGCGTCACGACCATCGCGATAGGGAAGGGGTGAATGAGTAGCCAGAAACCGAAAGCGCGGCGGATAAGAGAAGGATTGGTCAACTTTAAGCTGGCAAAGGCGCAACTTGATAATCAATTTGGCTCGGCGATTTGACGCGCTTGGAAGCATCCAGAATTTCTAGTGACACCAAGTTCCCCTATACGGTCACGATTTCGGGCGGTTGGCGATCAATCTCTACAATGACGCGCAACAAATAGGTTTTGCCTGTCTTGCCCCAGACTACGCGCGATTGGAAAATTCGGCGGCTTGATCCAACGTTCTCTGTTTGTTCAGGCGCAGACAAAATCTGCGCTATTTCCGTCTCGCTGATTTGGCGGCGCGCCATCTCAAGTCTAGCGTGATCTGTTAGCCGAAAATTTTTGAGCGGAGATGCGCTTGGCATAGATTGCTGGAAAATTTTAGATGTGTAAAACGCGTCCTGCGCGCTTGTATCCTATCTTAACAGCAACAAGTCGCGGCGTCAATCTTGTTTTTGATTTTGCGACACCGCGTTTCGCGCGCGCTCGCAATGCCGAGAATGCACGCGAGTGTCACGACCATCGCGATAGGAAAGGGATGAATGAGAAGCCAGAAACCGAGTAAGCGATTGAGAAAAGACATTTGGACACGGATTCTCACTGATGAACACAGAAAAATTTTTCCAATCAGTGTTTACACCTGCCCTTGCGGGCGGTGCAAGGGTCTGTGTTCATCAGTGTCCAATAAATTTTTTCTTTGCGTTCTTTGCGATGAAAAATTTCTAGATTTTTCTTTTCTCTTTCGTCTTGCGCGCCACAATCGTCATCGCCTCTTCAGTTGCCTTCGCGCGCTCCGCGCCGTTGAGCCGCAACGAAATCGCTTGCGATACGCCGTCCTCACCCATCGTAATTCCGTACACCGTATCCGAATTTTCAATCGTGCGCCGATTGTGCGTGATGATAATAAATTGCGTCGCCGCGCCGAGCGATTTCAACGCGTCGTTGAATCGTCCCACGTTCGATTCATCCAACATCGCGTCCACTTCATCCATCACGCAAAACGGCGTCGGCGAAACTTTCAGAATCGAAAATAATAACGCGGCGGCGGTCAGCGCGCGTTCGCCGCCCGAAAGCATCGCGAGATGCGCGGCGCGTTTGCCTGGCGGTTTCGCGATAATTTCCACGCCCGTCTGCATAATGTCATCGGGTTGCGTCAATTCCAAACGCGCGGTCCCGCCGTTGAACAACAACGTAAAATAATTTCCAAATTCC
>JACQEA010000206.1 GCA_016200825.1 Chloroflexota bacterium
AGCGCAGCGAAGGGCGCCTTTGCGGTGAGATTTTTTATTTCGGAAAGTCTACGCTCTAAAATAATTTGCGCGTTACTTTCCCAAAATTTGAGCGAGCACGCGCGCGTGAATCTCAAACGCGCGCGCATCGTACAACACATAGCGCACCAACTTTATTTCAGAATGGGCGCGCACATAATCTACGATTGTATGGAACGCGATGCGCGCGGCATCTTGCATCGGATAACCAAAAATGCCGGTTGAAATTGCAGGGAAGGCAATTGATGCGCATTTATTTTGCGACGCGAGTTCCAGCGCGGCGCGATACGCGTGCGCGAGGAGAGCCGGTTCGCCGCGCGTGCCATCATCGTAAATGGGACCGACGGCGTGAATAATATATTTTGCATCCAACCGATACCCGCGCGTAATTTTCGCCGCGCCCGTTTCGCATCCACCCAGCCCGCGACATTCCGCGAGCAATTTGGGTCCCGCGGCGCGATGAATCGCGGCGTCCACGCCCCCGCCGCCGAGGAGTGATTCATTCGCCGCGTTCACAATCGCGTCTACATTTTCGCGCGTGATGTCGCCTTGGGTTAGTTCAAGCAGCGAGTCGCCAATCTTCACTCTCATTGCAGCATAAGGATTTTACCGCCGAGGCACAGAGACTGCAGAGAAAACATTATTGCTTCTCTGTGCTCTCCGTGTCTCTGTGGTGCAAATTGTGTTTGCGCTTTTCATTAACCGACGTCGCGCCTATTTTACACCAAAGCGAGACGATTTTCAAAAGAGTTTATTTGACACGCGTATGCTCGCGTGCTAAACTTTCAGAAATTTATTTCGTGAGGGGAATTTCTTTGGCAACAAACTTTTTTCCGTTTGTCGCGAGCGCGCTGATCGGATATTTTTGCGGCGCCTTTCCCACCGGTTATTTCGCCGGACGAATGTGGGGCGTAGATGTGCGCAAACATGGCAGTGGTCGCACCGGCGGCACGAATGTGTTGCGCTCCGCCGGGTGGGGCGCGTTTCTGCTAACTTTTTTCGGCGATCTATTCAAAGGCGCGCTCGCGGTTCTTTTATCACGCGCTTTTTTTCCCGACGCGATTGACGCGCACGCCTTCACCGCGTTTTTTGTAATGCTCGGTCACATCTGGTCGGTGTTCATCTTGTTACTCGCCAAGCCCGACCCGCGCGTCGTCTATCCCCCGGGAATTCGCGGGACAATTCAAAAATTCGCGCAACGCGGCCGCGGCGGCGCGGGCGTCGCGCCAACCTCCGGCGCGATGATCACGCTCTTTCCGCCGGTTGCGCTGGTGGTTGTGCTTCCGTTTTTCATTTGGATTTTCGCGCGCTATGCTTCGGTCGGTTCGATCTCGGTTGCGCTCGCGTCGCCGTTTCTCATGCTATATTTTTGGGCAAACGGATTTGCGCCGTGGAGTTATTTTCTCGTTACCTTACTTGTGTGTGTGGTCGTCATCATCGTGCATCGCCCAAATATCGAACGCTTGCGCGCGGGCACGGAAAAAAAATTGGGCGAGCGATTGGGACAACGCGCGCGCAAACCTGATTCTACTCCATCATCGCGATGAATCCTCAAACCTCTCATTCACTTTTACATTTCCACGCGCCCCTCACACCTGCCGACATCGGCGTGCGTCCGCTCAATATCGCGGTGGTTGGCGCGGCGAACAGCAAACTCCAAGCGCGCGTGCTCGCGCGTTTGCTCGCGGCAAATTTGAACAAGGGCGGCGTTACGCGCGATGCGCCGGAACCGGAAACGGTCGTGATCTTTCCATCCGCGCGCGCGATTGAAGAAGAAGAAGGTGGAATTTTTTCATTGCCCAGCGCCGTGCGCAAAGCCGTCAACGGCGTTTCACTCGCGGTCTTGCCGCGCGTCGCGCGCGCGACCGATTTGATCGCGCTGAATTGGACGATGTTGTGCAACAAAGCCACGCAGTACGGATTGCTCGTGATTGGCGACGCGGATTCGGAAACGCCCGAGCGCGTTTTTGTTTTTTCGATGGAAGGCAGTCACAAAGATGTCGCGTTCGCCGGACGGAATGACGAAGAGGTTTACGCGGAATTAGTCGATCGTTTGACGCATCTCGCGGGCGCGCAAAAAGCCAGCAATTGGCAAGTGGATTATTCGATGCCCGCGCCCGCGTGGGAATCCGCGCGCGTGCCAAACGAAATAATTGAAACGGGCAGACGCTTGCGCGCGTTGGGATTACTTCCCGACATCAAATTAGAAAATTTCGCCTCGCCGCGCCGCGCCAAAGAGATTCGATTATTTCTCGAAGTGAGCGGGTTGACCGTGGGCAATATGAGCGCGTGGGATGAGAATTTGAATGTCATGCACATCACCGGTTCCGGGGTTGACAAAGGCAATCTCGCGCGCGAACAAATCGTCGCGATCAAAGGGATCAACGCGACCGGCGACGGAACGATTGTGTGGGCGCCGCCCGGCGCGCGCCGCGTGAAACCCTCGGTCGAATCGTTCGATCAAGCCGTCGCGTTTTATGCGAGCGCGTTGTGGCAGCGCGGCGATTTGCGCGATGCCGATTTGCGCGAACTGCAAAATAAATTACGCGATCCATATCTGCTGGACGCGGTCGGCGATAAAGCGCCGTTCTTCCAATCTATCGTTCACTTGCACGTCTGGCCCGAAAAAATTTTGGACGATTCAAGAATTTTGTTTGTGCCGGTGGACGCGAATTTATGTGTGCATCATTCATCGTGCGGCACGATGCCGCTCGCGATGTATTCAGTTGAAGCGCTCTTGCGCGGTTTGCATGAAATGAAAAACGACGCGCAAGTAATTCTCGTCGGACTTCCGAATCACGGCTTGCTCGCCGCGTCCAATCACAAACTCGGCGAGATGATTGATCAACTCGATCCGCGCGCGCAACGCGTTCA
>JACQEA010000174.1 GCA_016200825.1 Chloroflexota bacterium
AGAAACGCCGTCCACGCGTACCACCCGCGCGAAGTGCGCGTCATCGGCGCGAGCACGGTGGCTTCGAGTTGTTTTTCTTGGCTGTCCATTCATTCACCTTTCCCGTTTTTACCGCAGAGACCGCCGAGAATATTTTTTCCTGCGTTCGCGGCGGTGAAAATTTTTTGGAATCCATTAGACTTGCAGAAATAATTTTTACCGCAGAGACCGCCGAGAATATTTTTTTCTGCGTTCTCAGCGGTGAAAAATTTTTGAGAATCTATTTGCTCCCGTGCGGATTATCGAGCGTTGCGCCTTGCTGTTGCCACGAACGCGCGGGTTGAGGTTGTTTGTTGACGCCAATATCGTGTCCGTACTCTTGCCCGTGACCAGGGATGTACCACACGCGCGGGCGCGTGCCGAGATCTTCTTTCAAACGAAACGCGCTATTCTCGGCGAGAAAACGCGAGAGTTGCACAACTTGTTTTCCATTCGTCGCGATATCTTGCTTGAAATCGCCGAGATAAATCGCGAACATCGGGCATGCGTCCGCGCACGCGGGCAATTTGCCGTCTTGGGTGCGATGCGCGCACAACATACATTTTTCGACCGTGCCGCGTCGATGCGGCACCGGATATTCCGGCGAATAGCGCGCGAAGATCGCGCCCGGCGGATTTTCCGGCTCTTCCCAATTGAACGAACGCGCGCCGTACGGACATGCCGCCATACACATTCGACAACCGATGCATTTGTCGTGATTGACCAACACCACACCTTCGTTGTTCGTAAACGTCGCGCCGACCGGACACACATTGACGCACGGCGCGTTTTCGCATTGCATACACGGCCGCGGCAAAAAATAATTATGCCCGCCCGCCGCTTCCATATGAAAGACGCGAATCCATTCTTGTCCTTCGGGCACAAAATGTTCCGCGTTGCAACCTTCAATACATTGCGGCGGCGTGTCGCGCGTGACGCAGCCTTCGCATTTGCGCAAATCAAACACCATCGCCCATTGATGTTGCGCGGGCGCGGCGGCGAGCGCGGGGTCGCCGCGCAGCGCGAGAAATGTTTCGCCCAACGCCGCGCCCGCGGTGCTTGCCGCGAGCATTTTCAAAAACGCGCGGCGGTTGAATTGAAATTTATTTTTCGGTTCCGTCTTGAGAGTTTCCATTGCGCCATTTCTCCAACGCACGCGGCAATTGGTCCATCAAAACATTTTTCGCGATGCACGCGTTCGCGCCGCTCGCGATTTGCGCGTCCGCGTCCATCACCCATTCTTCGTCCACTAACAAAACGATGTTGCTCTGCGGCGCGAGTTCGCGCAACATGCGGCTCAAGTACATGCCATTCATTTGTTGCCACGTCGTTTCCAAAACGATCAGGCGCGGCGCGAGCAAATTCGTTTTGACAATCGCTTCAATCGGGTCAATCGCTTCGACTACCTCTGCAAACCCGCTCGCCGCGATCAATGCTTTCAACGCGCTCCGCATCTGCCGATGCCCTTCGACCAACAACACGCTGTCCACTCTTTTTTCCTTTTGTCACCATACGACGACAATCGTCGCGCGTCTATCGTTCCGGCTTGGATTTAGAAAAAAAAAGACACTAGATTGCTCTAGTGTCTTTCACGATGTTGAACTATCCGCGTTTCATCTTTCACTACTCATTGGGATAAGCTCTCGAATCATACTTCAATCGCGATATCTATTTGACTTCGAAAGCAGTTGACATCCCGGCTTTGTAGTGACCGGCGACATTGCAGATCAACACATAGCGACCCGGCGTCAGATCGAACGTATCCGATTTTGTCTCGCCAACTCCAATGTCTTCGATCTCTCCGATATTCTTCGCCAAAGCTTCTTCGTCCACTTTGTCGGGATCAGCGGCGCGTGGTTTCAGTGAAGCGACGGCAAGATCGGTTTTCAGGATCACCATTTCGTGTTCAAGTTTACCCTGATTGACTACTTGAAACGTCACTTTGCCGGCGGAGACGGAGTTCACGTTCGGCTTGAGATTGAATTCGTCGGCGGTAACGCGCACCGTCGTCGGTCCCGCGGGTGCGCGAAAATAAATCGCGACGCCTAACGCGATGAGAACGATGACGCCCAACAGAGCAAGCCACTTGAGCGCGGAAAACTGTTTGAACATTTCGTACCTCCTTTTGATTTGATGGCGAGATTTATTTCTCGCTGTCAACTCGCAGTCTCGCGCACGCGTCGCGGCTTGTCTATCCTCAAAACAAGTGATTGGCAAACAAAAAAAGACCTGATTATTTGATCAGGTCTTTTAAGCAGAGCAAGCAATCGCTAGAGCGTCTCTGACTGGATCAGCCCTTTGTTGATCGCGTATTTAAAAAGTTCCGCGCGATTATGCAGATTTAGTTTACGCATAATATGCAAACGATGCGTCTGGACGGTGTTCACACTAATCACAAGTTTCTCCGCGATTTCTGGCGCGGTCATTCCGTCCGCGATTAGACGAAGGACTTGTAGTTCGCGTTCGCTCAACTCGTTCACGCCCTCCGGTGTATCGCGCTTTAGTTTTTCCGCCAGCAATTTGCGCGTCATCATCGGATCGAGATAAATGCCGCCTTCGTGCACCGAGCGGATCGCCGCCAACAATTCTCCCGA